>CAKPOI010000003.1 GCA_934169775.1 uncultured Clostridia bacterium | reverse complement strand
TTTAGACAATTCAATTATACTACTTGAATCACTTTTTTTCTATATTATTTTTGTTTCACATCTATTGTAACACTACAGTTTTATATTTTTCTGCACTTATACGGTATTTTTGTTTATATTTAATTCTATTCGCCATCAAACTAAATATAGTTCTTCCTATTCTGTAACTATTTTAACCATATCTTCTTTTAAATGTTCCAATTTTTCAGCAGCCTTTTTTTCTGATCTAGCTTTAACTCCCATATATAATTTTATTTTAGGTTCTGTACCAGAAGGTCTAACACAACACCAGTTATTATTTTCTAGTTCATAATAAAGAACATTAGAAGATGGTAAACCTGTTTTAGTAATTTTTCCATTCTTCATATTTTTTTGGATATCTTTTTGTACATCCATAAATTTCAAAACTTTATATCCAGCAATTTCTGTAATATCTTTTTGTCTAGTTTTTGTCATCATATCTTGAATTTCTTGAGCACCTTCTGCTCCTTCTCTAACAATTGCAACTTGTGTTTCTTTATAATATCCATATTTTTTATAAATATCAATCATCATATCCCACAAAGTTTTACCTTGAGATTTTGCATAACATGCTGCTTCACACAAAGCCATTACTGCTGCTATACCATCTTTATCCCTAGCATAATCTCCTATTAAGCAACCATAACTTTCTTCAAATCCAAATACATATTTATTTTTTCCTGTTTCTTCTGCTTCTCTCATTATTGCTCCAATATTTTTAAATCCTGTTAAAACTTCATAACAATCTAAATTATAATTTTTTGCTATTTCTTTTGCTAAATTTGAAGAAACTATTGTTGTTATAAACATTCCGTTTTCTGGTAAAATACCTTTTTCTTGCATTTGAGAAATTCTATATTCTGCTATAAGTAATGCTGACATATTTCCTGTATAATCCATATATTCACCAGTTTTACTGTCTTTTGCAAATACTCCTAAGCGATCTGCATCTGGATCAGTTGCTAAAACAACATCTGCATCAACTTTTTTTGCTAATTCTAATGCTAGCTTAAATGCTTTTGGATCTTCTGGATTTGGGTAATCTACTGTTGGAAAATTCCCATCTGGATCCTTTTGTTCTGGTACTACATATAGATTTTTAATTCCTATTTCTGTCAATAATCTTTCCACTACTGTATTTCCTGTTCCATGTAATGGTGTATAAACAACTTTCAAATCTTTTCCTTGTTCTTTTACTATTTCTGGATTTAATACTAGGCTTTCTAATTTTGCTAGATATTTATCATCCATTTCTGTTCCTATTATATTAAACAATCCTTTTTCTTCCGCTTCTTTTCTATCCATTGTTTTTATTTCTGAAAAATTAGTAACAGCTTTTACTTTTCCTATAATATCCACATCTCTAGGATTAACTATTTGTGCTCCATCATCCCAGTATACCTTATATCCATTATATTTTGGTGGATTATGACTTGCTGTTATCATAACACCTGCTGTACATCCTAATTCACGTACAGTAAATGATAATTCTGGTACAGGTCTTAAATTTTCAAATAAATATGTTTTTATTCCATTTGCATTTAATATTAATGCTGTTTGTTCACTAAATTCTTTTGACATTTTTCTTGAGTCATAACTTATTGCTACACCTTTGTCTTGTGTTCCTTGTTCTACTATATAATTTGCTAACCCTTGTGTTGCTTTTCCTACAGTATATTTATTCATTCTGTTTGTTCCAGCTCCTATTACACCTCTTAATCCTGCTGTTCCAAATTCTAATTCTTTATAGAATCTATCTTGTATTTCTTTTTCATCTCCCATTATTGATATTAATTCTGATTTTGTTTTCTCATCAAATTCTTCACTTTCACACCATCTTTTATATTCTTTCATATAATCTTTCATTAAGCTCATCCTTTCTTTTAAATAAAATTTTATATTTTTAATTTGCTACATTTTTATACAACTGGCTCTAAAAATTTTGACTATTTTTATATTATAGGAAGTTCGGCAAACTTTCTATAATATTTATACATCAAATATGCGACATGATACACTTTAATTGCTTCATGCCGCATGTTCTGCGTAATATTTATTAGTCTAAATGATGAAATTGTTTATACAATTTTCTAGCAGTTCTTGGGCAGTCAACATCTGCACTATCTGAATTTTTTACAGGTGCAAATTCTTCTTCTCTTTTTACACGTAAAATTGCCATGTCATCAACTTTTCCAAAAGCATCAAACAAAAATGCTTCAAATTTATATGCATTTGGAGAATCTGGAACAACTAAGTTTCCATCTTTGTCTATATATTTTGCTTTTTTATATGCTACATGATAAGGTAATGGATTTGCTCCCATTCTTTCAATCGCTTTTACATTAAATAAATTACACAAAATATGTGACTCTCCATATAATAATTCTCCATTTTCATCTACGGCTTCTGCCATTTCTTCTGTTATTTCTGAATATTCAATTACATTTGGTTTTCCATTACGTCTACAAAATACTCCAACTTTTTCATATGGATTTGCTTTTACTACAGATTTACAAGCTACTGTTACTTCCTTATCTATAGCTATTCCCATAAGAACAGGGTCTACCATTTTTACAAGGCAGTTATCGACTCCACCTATAAATACCCATTCAACACCTAATTCTTTCATTTTATCTACCATTTTGTTCTTTACTAAAGCTTCATAAATTCCACCATGTCCATCTGCTGCAAGCTTAACAAGTCCATCTTCTCCAATTAAAATTTTTCCTTCTGTATCCATCATTGGTAATTCACCTTGAATAAAGAAAAATAAATTTTTATCTTTTTGATATCCAAAATATTTATGTTTTTCAAAAAATTCTATTGTTGCTTTGTTATTTTCTCTACTTGTCATTATAAACCATGGTATTGTAACTCCATATTTTTTTCCTTCTTCTTTTAATGAATCACATAATAGTTCAAATAAAGATTTATGAGAATCTAACCCTATATCAAATGTTCCCTTTGGTCCATCATGTCCTAGTCTTGTTCCTTGTCCTCCTGCCATTGTTACTGCTGCTAGCTTTCCTTCTTTAATTGCTTTTTTCCCTATGTTATCATAATATTTATAATCATCATATAACTTATACTTGTCCATATATTCCATTGGTGTTATTTCGTCATTTGGTTGTTTTTGTTCTTGCTTTGTTGTTAAATACAATGAATTCATTAATTCAAAGTCTATATTTTGTATTTGTTGTAATAACTCTTTTTGTTTTCTTTCATCTAATTTTTCATATCCATTTAATAATTGTTCTTGATTATATTTCTTTAGTAATGCTCGTATTTCTCCTAAGTTCATATTATATTCCATTCCTTTCCTCAAATAAGTAAAACTTGTTTTAGAACAAAAACCATTCATTTTAAAGCTCTCGTCTTTGTTCGCGCGCGGAATTTGCAAAGCAAAATCGCATCATTGTTATCATGACAAGATTTTCTTATTATTTATGCACTTTAATTTTTATATATAATAACAAAAAAATATTAAAATGTAAAGTTTTTTTGAAATTTAGAACAAAATTAATTATATAATATCTATAAAATTCTAGGAAAGTTTAATACACTCTCCTAGAATTTTATAATTCCAGCAACCACTGCCTTTTCATCTTTTATTATCTTTTAAAATATACTATCTCTATAAATTTATTTTTCCGGCTGTATTAAGAACACTATCATATTGGCGCACAATATCCTTAAGTTGATTTTGAACATCGTCAATAAAATAACAATCTATTGACTTAACATCTTTTGAATTAACCATTTCTTGAATATAAGAATTCATTTTTTGAACATAATTTTTTCCGCCTTTAATAAAGACTGTAGTTTTTAAATTTCTAGTCATGTTTTTTGTTATAGAATCTAATTTATATAAATCATTTTTGCTCCAATCAAGCGCAAAGATTCTATTTTTATCTTCTTCACTAAAATTAACATTATTTAAAACTTTTTTTATTGTATTTTCTAAATCATTTTCAGTTAAAATAACTATATTATGATTTTGTTTAATTTCATTTTCTATATAAGGCAAAGTTATCATTTCAAAATGATAATCACTTACATAAAACGAACATATTCTTTCTCTTTTATTTACATCTTCATTTGTATTTTCAAATTTACTTATCATAAATTTACCTTCCTTTCAAATTTGAAAGCCTTTTCTTCTGAACTCCCTTTATTTTCTTTTCCAAATTTTACCATTTAATTTCTAATATGTCAATAATATTTCAAATAAAATTCATCTACCTTTTTCGACACAAAATTTCGCCATATTATACTTTTTTTCCCAATTTCTATGTTTTCGACTTTTTGCATATTTTCTTACAGCAGCCACTATTATATAAAATCATATAATTCTAAAAATTACAAAATTATTACAAAAATCTTAAAATATTTTCAAAAATTTCGACATTTCTTTTTTATTTTATTCTTTAAATTAATTTTCCAGTTCAATTATAAAATTTAAAAATTTTTATAAGATATATCCTTTAACAGCTGTAATTAAAGCTTTTTGATATGTAATACAATTTTAAATAAAATTTAGCATAACTAAAATTGTAATTATTTTTCAATTTTTTGTATAAAATTCTCAAAACTGTAAACAATAAAATTACAGAATAATTTTCAAAAAAAGTTTAATGGAGGTAACTCATGAAAAAATTTTTAAATAAAGAAATTTTTAAAAAAATTTCTATTTTATTAGTACTATTATTTATATATGTTGGAATTTCTGCAATTTCTTATGCTAAAACTACATCTGCAGAAATATCAGAAAGTGTATTTAGATTACATGTTCTCGCAAACAGTGATTCCGCAGAAGATCAAGCGTTAAAATATAAAGTACGAGATAACTTAATTTCTTATATGAACAATATTTGTAATAAAACAACATCTAAAGAAGAAGCTATTTCTATTGCATCAAATCATTTAGATGATTTTAAAAAAATAGCGGAACAAACTATAAAAGAAAATAATTTTGATTACCCAGTAAATGTTCAAATAGGTAATTTTGATTTTCCAACAAAAACATATGGAGATATTTCTCTCCCAGCAGGAACTTATGATGCTTTACGAGTAGAAATTGGTAATGCAAAAGGTCAAAATTGGTGGTGTGTAATGTTTCCTCCTCTTTGCTTTATTGATGTGACATCAGGAGTTGTCCCTGATGAATCTAAAGAACTTTTAAAAGAAAATATGAATGAAGAAGATTTTGCTCTTATTTCTGATAATAATTCTCATTCTAATATTACTTTTAAATTTAAGCTACTAGAATTTTTCGGAAACAAAGGATTTACAACAGCGAAAAATTAAAATCATAAATAAAAGTCTGCAATATATATAACAGCTAAAAATTAAAATTATAAATGTATTGCATTTTTATCGCCTTTATGGTATATTTTATTAGAATAGAGTGTAATTCAATACACTCTATTTTCAACGTCAGAAAAAAGCATCAGGTTTTAAAAGCTAAATCGAATTTTAAATAAATAACATATCAGGGGGTAATACATTTGGAAAAACTAATAATAAAAGGACCTACACCACTAAAAGGTGAAGTACAAATAAGTGGAGCAAAAAACGCAGCAGTAGCAATTTTACCTGCAACTTTACTAATAGATGGTGTTTGCACAATAGAAAACCTACCACATATAAGTGATGTAAAAATATCATGCGAAATACTTGAAAAATTAGGAGCTAAAATCACATGGAATACAAAAAATTCTATAACAATAGATACTAGAAATATCACAACAACAAAAGCACCTCTAGATTTAACAAGCAAATTCAGAGCATCATATTACATAATAGGCTCAATGCTTGGAAGAAAAGGTGAAATAGAAGTTGGTATGCCTGGAGGATGTAAATTAGGAGCAAGACCTATAGATCAACACATAAAAGGCTTTGAAACACTCGGTGCAACTGTATCAGTAGAAAACGGTACTATACACGCAAAAGCAGACAAATTAATTGGAAACTCTATCTACATGGATATAGTATCTGTTGGAGCAACTATAAATGTAATGTTATCAGCCGTACTTGCTAAAGGAACAACAACTATAGACAATGCTGCAAAAGAACCACATATTGTTGATGTTGCAAACTTTTTAAATGCAATGGGCGCAGACATACGTGGAGCTGGAACAGATTTAATAAAAATAAACGGTGTTGAAAGATTATCTGGAAATGCAACATATTCTGTAGTTCCTGATCAAATAGAAGCTGGTACATTTATGTTAGCAGCAGTAGCAACTCAAGGTGATTTATTAATTAAAAATTGTATTACAAAACACTTAGATTCTATAACTGCAAAAATCATTGAAGTTGGCGGAACAGTAGAAGACTATGGAGATAGCCTACGTGTATATTGCAAACAAAGACCACATAAAGCAAATATTAAAACACTTCCATATCCAGGATTTCCTACAGATTTACAACCTCAAATGGGTGTAGTTTTATCTTTAGCAGAAGGCACAAGTATTATAAACGAAAGCATATGGGAATCAAGATTCCAATACACAGACGAACTAAACAAAATGGGTGCCAAAATAACTGCTCAAGGAAAAACAGCAATATTTGAAGGTGTAGAAAAACTAAGTGGTGCACCTGTTTATTCTACTGACTTACGCGCAGGAGCTGCTTTAATAGTTGCAGGTACAGCTGCAAATGGAGTAACAGAAGTATACAACTTAGAACACATTGATAGAGGATACGAAAATATAGAAGAAAAATTTAGACAAATTGGAGCAAATATTGAAAGAGTAAGCGAGTAAACTTTAAAAGCAATTCTAAACACAATTATATTACATAAATTAACTTTTTCTACATAATTTATAATTTTATCAAAAAAGTCTAAACAAATAAAAAACAGAGGAAATAAAATCATGCTAAAATTTTATAGTTTATATAGTGGCAGTAGTGGAAATAGCCTATTAGTAAAAACAGAAAATACAAATATATTAGTAGATGCAGGCGTAAGCAGCAAAAAAATAGAAACTGCTTTAAATAATTTAGAAGTAGACCCATCTTCACTAGATGGAATTTTAATAACACATGAACATTCAGACCATGTTCAAGGATTAGGTACCTTTTCCAAAAAATTTGGTATACCTGTATTTGTTAATCAAAAAACTTTAGATGCTATGCCAAAACAAAAAGAAAAAATATTAGAAAAAAATATTAATTTATTCAAAATTGAGGAAAATTTTGAAATAAATGATTTAAAAGTCAAACCATTTGCAATACCACATGATGCTGCAAATCCTTGCGGATTTAACATTATGAAAGATAACAATAAAATAAGTATTGCCACAGATATTGGTCATATGACAAATGGAATTTTAAAAAACTTAGAAGGTAGTAAATTTATTTTATTAGAGTCAAACTATGATCCTGAAGTATTAATGTATTCACACTACCCTTACATATTAAAAACACGTATTGCTGGTCCAACAGGTCATTTGTCAAATGAAGCAGCCGGAAAAACAATATCTTGCTTATTAAAATCTGGTCTTCAACAAGTTATGCTTGGACACTTAAGTAAAGAAAGCAATTTTCCTGAATTAGCTTATAAAACTGTTATAGAAGAATTAATTTCCAGTAATTACAATGAAAATTCATTACGCCTATCTATAGCAAGTCGCGATACAACTAGTAAAGAAGTTTTATGCTAATTTTTATAAATTTAATTTTACATTATTATTTATTTTATGCTAATTTTTGCAAGAAAACTAGCATAAATTTTTATTACACAGTTATCAATGTGATAACTAATAAGGAGGATATATGCTAACTATTAATATTGTATGTGTTGGTAAAATAAAAGAACAATATCTAAAAGATGCAATAAATGAATATAGCAAAAGGCTTTCAAGATATTGCAAATTAAATATTATTGAAGTACCAGATGAAAAAATACCAGAAAAATCTAATTCTACAATTTCTGAAGAAATTAAAGAAAAAGAGTGTCTTAATATTTCTAATCATTTACCTAAAGATACCTATACAATATGTTTAGATTTAAAAGGTAAAGAATTTTCTTCTGAAGAATTTTCTAAAAATATTGAAACACTCTCTTTAATAACAAGTTCCATCACATTTATTATTGGTGGCTCTCTAGGGGTAACTGCAAATTTAAGAAATTCTTGTAAACAGTCTATTTGTTTTTCAAAAATGACTTTTCCTCATCAATTAATTAGAGTTTTTTTGCTTGAACAAATTTATAGAGCTTTTAAAATTTCTAATGGTGAAACTTATCATAAATAATTTATGTTTTTTGTAGAGAAATAAATTAAACTTCGATATTTTTTATAATTTATCTAATAAGGGACAGATGCTTTATAAAAGCAATTAGAAGTTATAGGATATCAATGGGGGAATTGACTTGTTTCTCTACAAGATTAAAAACTTTTTTAATTTAGAAACACTTTTTTATTAAAAATATATTTTTTTATAAAAGTTGTATTATACTTTTAACTAAAATTTTTATTAAAAAATATATTTTCTATTTTTTTGTTTTAATTTTTTCGGATTTTAAAACGATTCTAAATCTTTATCAATTTCTTTTGATAATTTTTTTGCTAATATTACTACTACTATTTTTCTTATAATAATAAATAATATTGTAAATAATAAAATTTCTGAAATAATCATATCTTTTAAAATAATGAATCAATCTGTTTAGCTTCCCTAAACTGTACTCACATTATACATTGGATTTTTTCTATTGTCAACAAAAAGATTTCGACAAAATCTGACAACCCCAATTCTCCTTTTATTCACCCAAATCATTATGTTAAAATACTAGAACATCATATAACAAACAATCACACTAGTAACAATCCCAACAAAATCCGCAATTAATGATGCAATCAAAACAAATCTTGTATTTTTTATTCCTACACTTGCTGTATATACAGCAATAGTATAAAAAGTCGTTTCTGTAGATCCCATAATAATTGCTGCCATAATTCCAACTTTAGAATCAACACCATATACCCTCATAATATCTGTTGCAACAGCAATAGCTCCGCTTCCAGATATTGGCCTAATCAATGCCAATGGCATTATTTCTGTTAAAAAACCAACTTTAGTTAAAATTGGAGAAAGTATAGAAATAATAAAATCAAAAATCCCTGAATTTCTTAGTGCTCCTATTGCCACAAACAATCCTATAAGTGTAGGAAAAATACTAATTACTACATCTATCCCCTCTCTTGCTCCTTCTAAAAAAACATCAAAAACTTTTATTTTCTCTACTAAGCCATAAATAACTATAATTAGTATAATAAGTGGCATTGTAAGAGTAGATATAAAATTTATTATTTGCATAGATTCACCACCATTTTAATTTTAAAATCTTATTTTGCCATTTTTTAGATTTAGCTATTAAAATTTTCGTAACTACAATTCCTGCTACTGCCGCACATATTGTAGCTATCCATACTGGTAAAATTATACTTGTTGGATTTTTTGAATCTAAAGATAATCTTATTGCAATAACTGTTGTTGGAATTAATTGAATCGACGCCGTGTTTAATACTATTAGCATTACCATTGAATTGCTTAAAGTTTTCTTGTCATAGTTTATTTCTTGCATTGATTTCATCGCTTTTATCCCTAATGGTGTAGCTGCATTCCCTAATCCTAAAATATTTGCAACCATATTCATTGATATTTCTTTTCTGATACTTTCTTGATTTTTTAATTCTGGAAATAAAAATTTTACTATTGGATTTAATATTTTTGTTAATCTTGTAATTGCACTTGTTTTTTCTGCTATTTTCATTATTCCATTCCACAAACATATTGTTCCTAATAACGTTATACACAGTGTTACTGCCTCTTGTGTACTACTAAATATTGATGTATTTATTTTGTCTGTATTTCCAATCATTATTGCATATACATATGATATTATTATAAATATCGGCCAAATTTTGTTTAGCATTTTTCTCACCTACTTATATATATGCAACCTTACTTTATTTTATATAATATTTCACAACAAACTCTCAAAATTATAATATAAAAATAATTCACTTAGGAAATATTTAAAAGAAAAAGGTGTTTTTGAGTACATCCCCAAAAATCACCCTCTATTTTATTTAATGTTTTTTTACTCCGTCCCCAAAAGCATTAGTGTTTTTTTGCTCCGGCCCCAAAAGCATCAGCTCTGTTTTTGAATCGCTTGAACTGAATCAGTATTTTCCAAATCTATAGCATGTTTTTCTGATTCTTTTTTCTTTAAATTATCTTTAGCAACAGTCATCAATAATTTGATACGATTTGCTTGATTTACTTCACTTGCACCTGGGTCATAATCAACAGGAGAAATATTCGCATCCGGATATTTTTCGCGTATTGTTTTTATTACACCTTTACCAACAACGTGGTTAGGCAAACATGCAAATGGTTGCACACATACAATATTAGGAATATCATTTTCAATATATTCTATCATTTCAGCTGTTAAGAACCAGCCTTCACCTGTTTGATTTCCTATTGATAATACATCTTTTACTTGTTCTTCCAAGTGCCAAATATCACATGGCATCATATATCCTTTTTTAGAATTTGATAATGCTATTTTTACATCTTTCTCTAATAGATCTATTAATTTTATAGCTATTTTACTTATTTTTGCAGATGTTTTATTCGTATTTAATAATGTATTAAATGTTATTTTATGTGTTGCCATAAATTTTACAAATCCCATAAATTCAGGAAGTATCACTTCTGCTCCTTCTTTTTCTAAAAGGTCTGCTACATAATTATTTCCAAATGGATGATATTTTATTAATACTTCTCCAACTATTCCAACTCTTGGCTTTGGTGTACTCATGTCTAACTCGATTTTTTCAAAATCATTTACTATATCGTAAATACTTTGTTTAAATTCTTTATTTGTACATTTTACTATTAATTTTTTACATTTTTCCATCCATATATTAAATAATTTTTTTGTTTCGCCTTTATGTACCTCATAAGCTCTATTTCTAGTTAACATTTTTTGTAGTAAATCTCCATAAAGTACACATTTGATAAGTTTTTCTAATAGTTCAGGTGTTAGTTTAAAGCCTGGCATTTTTTCCATACCAACTATATTAAATGAAATTACTGGTATATTTCCAAATCCAGCATCTTTTAGAGCTTTGCGGATAAATCCTATATAGTTTGTAGCTCTACATCCTCCACCTGTTTGTGACATTATTAAAGCTGTTTTATTCAAATCATATTCACCTGATTGCAAAGCTTCTATCATTTGTCCTGTAGTTAAAATAGATGGATAACATGCATCATTATTAACATATTTTAGTCCTGTTTCTACTGTATGATTTGTACATTCTCTTAATAATTTTACTTTATATCCACAAGATGCAACAGCTGTTTCTAATAATTCAAAATGAATAGGTGCCATTTGTGGAATTAAAATTGTATAATCTTTGCGCATTTCTTTTGTAAAGATATTTTTCTTTAATTCATAATCACCTAAGTTTTGTTCTTCTTCTTTTTTCTGTATACGCTTATTCATACTAGCTAATAAAGAACGAATACGAATACGCACAGCCCCTAGGTTATTTACTTCATCTATTTTTATTAATGTATACATTTTGTCATAACTTGATAAAATTTCTTCTACTTGATCTGTTGTTACAGCATCTACTCCACATCCAAAAGAATTTAATTGAACAAGTTCTAAATTGTCATGTTTCCCTACAAAATCTGCTGCTGCGTATAATCTTGCATGAAATACCCACTGGTCAACAACCCTTATAGGACGTATTACTTCAGTTTTATCTGATACACTGTCTTCTGTTAATACACATAGTCCTAAAGATGTTATTAATGTATCTATTCCATGATTTACTTCAGGGTCTACATGATATGGTCTACCTGCTAAAACAATTCCTCTTAGATTATTTTCTTCTATATATTTTACAGTTTCTGCACCTTTATTACGAATATCTTGTTTGCATTTTTGATATTCTTGTTCCGCTTTTTCTGCGGCTTCTAATAATTCTTTTTTATTAAAATTGTATTCCTTAAATTCAGGTAATTCCAATACTTTTTTAACTAAATTCTTTTTATCAAAAGGTAAAAATGGATTAATAAATTTTACATCTTTTGATTTTAGACCTTCTACATTATTTTTTAATACTTCAGAATATGATATTACAATAGGGCAGTTATAATGGTTATCTGCTTTTTCATACTCTTTTCTTGAATATGGCATACATGGATAAAATATTGTTTTTATACCCTGTTCTAATAAACTTTCTATATGTCCATGTGATAATTTGGCAGGATAACATACAGATTCTGATGGCATTGATTCCATACCTTTTTCATAAGTTTTTCTTGTACTTTTTTCTGATATTATTACTCTAAAACCAAGATTTGTTAAAAAAGTAAACCAGAAAGGATAGTCCTCATACATATTTAAAACTCTAGGGATTCCTATAGTTCCTCTAGGCGCATCTTTTTCTTCTAATGGCGTATAATCAAAAATTCTTTTATATTTATATTGAACCAAATTTGGCAAATTTTTACTTTTTGAAGATATTCCAGCACCTTTTTCACAACGGTTTCCAGATACATGTATTGCTCCATTACTAAATTTATTTATTGTTAATTTACAATGATTTTCACAATTATTACATCTTGCATAAGTTACTTTAATTTCTAATTTATCTATTTCATCTGTTTTTAAAATATGTGAATGATATTCCATATCAAAGTTTGCTTCATATTGTTCTTTTGATAATAAAGCCATTCCATATGCTCCCATTAAGCCAGAAATATCTGGACGCACAACATTTTTATCTACTATTTTTTCAAAAGCTCTAAGTACAGCATCATTATAAAAAGTCCCACCTTGTACAACTATATGGTCACCTAATGTTGATGTGTCACGTACTTTCATAACTTTTTGGATAGCATTTTTTATAACTGAATATGATAAACCACTAGAAATATCACCTACTGTGTATCCTTCTTTTTGGGCTTGTTTTATTTTTGAATTCATAAATACAGTACATCTTGAACCTAAATCTACCGGACGTTTTGCTTCAATTGCTTCTTTTACAAATTCACTTATGTCTAATTTTAAACTTTTAGCAAATGTTTCTATAAAAGATCCACAACCTGAAGAACAAGCTTCATTTAACATTATATTATCAATTGCACCATTTTTCATTTTTATGTATTTCATATCTTGCCCACCAATGTCAATTATTGCAGTTACATCTGGTTCAAATTGTTTTGCAGCTGTATAATGAGCAATTGTTTCTATTTCATTTAAGTCTACATTTAATGCTGTTTGAATTAATTTTTCTCCATAACCTGTTACACCACTATATCTTAAAATAGCCCTTTCTGGCAAATTTGAATATAGTTCTTTTAACATTTTCATAACACTTTTTAAAGGATTTCCTTCATTACTTCCATATAGTGAATATAGCAAATTTCCTTCTCTATCAATTAATGCCAACTTAGTTGTAGTAGAACCTGCATCAATTCCTAGAAAACAATCACCTTCATATGTTTTTAAATCTTTTCTTCCTATTTTAGCTTTATTATGTCTTTCTTTAAATTGATTATATTCTTCTTTATTTTTGAAAAGAGGCTCTATAGGTTGAGTTGTATTATCTTTTGAAATCCTTAAATTATTTATTTTTTGTTCTAATTCTTCTGTTGTAATAGGTTCAGTTTCTAATGAATCTATAGCTGCACCTTTTGCAACTAAAAGATGTGCATCTTCTGGTACAATTATATGTTCAGGTGTTAAATGTAATGTTTCTATAAAACGTTTTCTTAATTCAGATAAATAATTTAAAGGTCCTCCTAAAAATGCTACATTTCCTCTTATTGGTCTACCACAAGCTAAACCACTTATTGTTTGATTAACAACTGCTTGGAAAATAGAAACAGCTATGTCCTCTTTAGCTGCACCTTCATTTATAAGAGGTTGTACATCAGTTTTAGCAAAAACTCCACAACGAGATGCAATAGGATATATTGTTTTATATCCTTTGGCAAGTTCATTTAGACCTGCTGTATCTGTATGTAATAAAGATGCCATTTGGTCCAAAAATGCACCTGTACCACCTGCACAAGTTCCATTCATACGTTGTTCAATTGATTGATCAAAATATATGATTTTTGCATCTTCTCCACCTAGTTCTATAACAACATCTGTTTCTGGTATGTATTTTTCTACAACTCTTTTACATGATACAACTTCTTGGATAAATTCTACTCCTAAAAATTTGCTTGCTGACATCGCTCCAGATCCTGTTAATGCTATTGTAAAAGAATTTTCTGGATATTTTTTTATTAAATTTTCTAATACATTACACACTGTATTTTTTGTATCAGAAAAATGTCTTTGGTAATCTTCATATATTGTTTCTAAATTAGAATTCATTACAATGATTTTTACTGTTGTTGATCCAACATCTAATCCTACATGTAGTATATTTTTTTCCATTTTTTATCATCCTTTCTAAAGGTATAAAATAACTAGATTTTTTTCTAATAATTTTATTTGTAATGTCGTCCATAAGACACTTTTTTACCTCTTTATTTTATACGGAAATTGCAATTTTGTCAAATGGAAAATTTTTCTATTTGATTGATTTTTTAGGTATAATTCGGACAAACACAACATAAATTTTGTAGTAAATAATAATTAATGGAGGTTGTGTATATGGAAAATAAAAAAACAATAACGATATTTGGAATTTTACTTATAATAATATTAGTAGGAGGATTTTTTGGAATAAAATATGCCAAAAATAAAACGCAAAACAAGATAAAAGAATATACTCCTGAACAAGAAATTACAGATGAACAGTCTAGGCAAACTATTGTAAGTTTATTTTTCGTAGATGGAGAAACAGGTCAATTAGTACCAGAGGCTAGATTAGTAGATATTAAAGAGCTTGTAAATTTGCCTTATGAAAAATTGGCTAATTTGCTAATAGATGGACCTAAAAATGATAAATTAAAAAAGACTATACCTGATAATACTAAAATTCTGAAATCTTATACAGATAAGGATTGCTTAGTTCTTGATTTTTCTTCTGATATTTTATCTTTTAATAAAGAAGATAAAAATGCTAAACAAAATCTAATTAATAGTGTTGTTTATACTATGACTCAATTTACTGAAATTAATAGTGTTAAATTTTTAGTTGATGGTGTAGAAAATGAAGAATTAAAAATCAGCACATAAATATATTCATTTTAAAAATTTATAAAGGTGAATATATCTAGAGGCCTTATCTAAATTATTAAGAAAAGATTCAACTTCATTTAAAGATTTTAAAGTATTTTTCTTATAATCTTTAAATGTAAGTTTTTTCTTTTTTGGAGATTTAGGTTTAGGCTTATTTTCTTTTCCTCTGTTATCAAAATTTTCTGTATGCATTAATCTACTTCCTTTATAATCCATTTTAATCAATATCCTTTCTTGAAAAAATAACAAATTTACTATATAATATGATAAACAAAAAAATAAGTGAAAAATATTTAATAAATTATTATTGCAGAAAGGATATAAAAATGGAAATCACAAAAAATGAAAGAATAGATGATTTAGGAATTAAAAACTTAAAAATAATACAAAATAAAGAATATTTTTGTTTTGGAATAGATAGTGTATTATTAGCAAATTTTGCAAAAAATATAAAAAAAGATTCTTACGTTTTAGATTTAGGAACAGGCTCTGGAATAATTCCAACATTATTATGTGGAAAAACAAATTTAAAAAAAGCAATCGGAATAGAAATACAAAAAGATGTATGTGATATGGCTAATCAAAGTATTAAATTAAATAAATTAAATGAAAAATTTGAAATTATATGTGATTCAATTTTAAATTCAAATAATTATTTTGAAAAGCAAACATTTGATGTAGTAATAACTAATCCACCATATAAAAAGAAAAATACCGGAATAATAAATCCAGACGAACCTAAAATGATAGCACGACATGAAATAACAGCAAACCTGGAAGACTTTATACGCGTAGCAAAAGATTTGTTAAAAGATAAAGGTGAATTTTACATGGTTCACAGACCAGAAAGATTAGTAGATATTTTTGAATTGATGAGAAAATATAAAATAGAACCTAAAGAAATTCGTTTTATATTTTCTAAAAAAAATGAAGAACCAAAAATGGTTATGATAAAAGGTATAAAAAATGCAAACTCATTTTTAAAAGTACATCCCAATTTATATATTTATGAAGAAAATGGAGAATATACTCAAGAAATAAAAAATATTTATAAATTAGAAAATAAATAAATTAAAAAAATAATTAATTATTAAATATTAAAATAATAAATAAAAAATATTAATTAAATTAAATATTAAAAATAATAAATAAAAAAATATTAATTAATTAAATTAATAAAAATAAATTAAATAAATAATTAATTAATTAAAATTAATAAAATAAATTAAATAAATTAAATAAATTAAATAAATAATTAATTAATTAAATTAATAAAATAAATTAAATAAATAAAAAAATAATTAATTAAATTAATAAAAATAAATTAAATAAATAAATAATTAATTAATTAATTATTAAAAATAAAAATTAATTAATAAGAAAGAAAGGATTAAAAATGGAAAAAGGAATTTTATATTTAGTAGCAACACCAATAGGAAATTTAGAAGATATAACATACAGAGCAATAAATATCTTAAATAGTGTAGATATAATAGCTGCAGAAGATACAAGACATACTTTAAAATTATTAAATCATTATAAAATATCAAAACATTTAATAAGTTATCATAGACACAATGAAGAAATAAAGTCAGAGGAATTAATAAAAGAATTAAAAGAAGGAAAAAATATTGCATTAGTTTCAGATGCAGGAACACCTGGAATATGTGATCCCGGAGAAATAGTTATAAAAAAATGTATAGAACAAGAAATAAAAGTTATACCAGTACCTGGAGCATGTGCTTTTGTAAATGCATTAATAAGTTCAGGTTTAAATACTGATACATTTTTATTTTTAGGTTTTTTACCATTAAATAAAAAAAATAGAAAACAAAAATTAGAACAAATAAAAGAAAGTACACAAACTACAATAATATATGAAGCACCACACAAATTACAATCAACATTAAATGATTTAAGAAATATCATATCAGACAGAAAAATAGTTTTAGCTAGGGAATTAACAAAAATACATGAAGAATTTATAAGAGGTTCTATAGAAGAAATAATTAAAAAAAGTGAAAATATAAAAGGAGAAATAATTATTTTAATAGAAGGAAAAGCAGAAATAACTTTAGAAGAAAAACAACAAGAATTTAAAAATATGTCTCTTGAAGAACATTTTTCTTTTTATGAAAAACAAGGTTTTAGTAAAAAAGATATTATAAAAAGAATTGCTAAGGACAGAGGTGTTAACAAAAATGAAATTTATATTCATTTTATGAATTAATTTTCAAAAACAAAACAAAAATTATATTTTATTAATAATGTTTTTTGCTCCGTCACCAAGACATTGTCACTTCCCCAAAAACACGAACAAAAGTGGACATTAATAACATTGGCACTTATTAGAACATTTTAAAGTCCGCGTCTTTGTTCATGCGCGAAATTTGCTTTAGCAAATTTCTGTGCATCGTTATTATTTAGTTCGAAGAACTTTCCTAGGATATAAAAAAAAGAAAAAATCATGTTCTATAGTGATTCTTTCTTTTTTTGCAAAAATGAAATTAATTTTTATTGTCTTCTTTCTCATATAATTTTTTAATTTGTTTTGCGCATGAAGGGCAAACCAATTTGTCCATATAAAGTTTTAATTCTTTTGTGTTTCCGCAAAAGATACAATTTGGTTCAAATTTTTTTAATATGATTGAAGAGCCATCTACATATATTTCTATTGGATCTCTTTCAGCAATTCCGAACTTGTTTCTAAGTTCAATTGGTATTACAACTCTTCCAAGTTCGTCTACTTTTCTTATTATTCCAGTTGATTTCATCTTTGCCTCCCTCAATGTTATTATTTTGTAATCCTTCCTACAAACTATACTATATCATAAATTAATATCTTGGTCAATTAAAAATGGAATATTTTTCCGTTTTATAATATTATTTTATACTGTGAATTACAACATTATTTTGTATTAATTCTGTTATTTGAATCCGTCCCCAAAAACACCTTTGCTTGTTCATATCCTAAATAATATAATTCTTCTAATTTTGAAATATCTAAAAGTCCTGTCTTTTTTGTTTTTATTTTTAAAATTTTATATGAACCTTGCATTTCATAATTAGAAAGCTCTCTACACAATAAGTCTATAGAACGACCTGCAACTTCAATAAGATTCTCGCAACAATTATCATTTTTTTCCGATTCAAAAATAACATTAACAATATTTTTAGCTCCTAATAATTCTAATTCTTTCCAAGGAACATTTTCCCTAATTCCTCCATCTATTAATTCCATATCCTGATATTCACAAGGTGAAAAAACTACCGGATAACTACAACTAGCCCTAACTGCTTTGCCTATTGGAATATTATTAATAAATTTTATTTTATCAGAAAATCCCCCCCTTTTAGAACATGATGTAAAACATATAACATCTCCTGTATTCATATTAACACTTGGTACAACTAGTGGCTTTTTTATATCATATATATTATAAATTTCTTTTTTATTACATTCCTTATTTATTAATTTTTCAATTTCCTTTCCAGAATTTAAACCATCTATAATAATTTTACGTTCAAAAATTAATCCATAAATCAATTTAAAAATATTTTTTAAATCTGCATATTTTATTTTTTTACAATATTTTTTGAATATATAATATATTTCATCCGCTGAAAATCCTGCCGCATATAAACTTGAGACTATACTTCCTGATGAGGTTCCTCCTATATACTCTACTTCTATATTTTTTTCTTCTAAAGCCTTTAGCACTCCTACATGTGCTACTCCTTTTATTCCTCCACCTGCTAAACATAAACTTATTTTTTTACTCTCCATTACTTTTCCTCCACAATTTAATTTATTAATTTTTTATTTTTGCCTATTTTTTTATTTTATAAAATTTAATATATTTTTTATATAATATGAAAAAACCTAAAAATAGAAACTAATCTATTCCTAGGTTTTTATTTTCTTATTTTTTTAACTTGACCACGAAAACACCAATGCTTTTTTGTTCTGGTCAGAACAAAAGTGGACATTAATAACATTTGCATTTATTAGAACATTTTAAAGTCCGCGTATTTGTTCGCGCGCGAAATTTACAAAGCAAATTTCTGTGCATTGCTATTTTTTATATACTAGGAAGTTTGGAGAACTTTCCTAGTATATAAAAATATTACTTTCCAATTACATTAAAAGACATTACAAAGTCTGTACCATCATTTAATTGCATATAAAATCTTTCTCCTATATTTCCATTATTATTTTCAGACATATCTTTCATTGTTACTTCTTGTATAGATATTCCTGCATCTTCTGAATAGTCTCCAAATTCAAATGTATAATGTGATGGGAAATAATATCTCATATATTTTTCAAATTTTTCTATATTATTTTCAAAATATGTGGTTCTAAATGTTTCATCTAAATAATTAAACATTGTCCTGTAATCACGTGCATTCATCATTTGCCTAACTTTATCTATATTCATCATTACTTTATATTGCATGTCTGAACCTTTATATTTTTTGTCAAAAGTTTCGTTATCTAATGTATATGTATCAAGCATAAGAGTAACATCCATAACAGCTTTTTCATGAAAGATATATAAATTTTCATATTGATCTTTGCATACATATTCTTTATATCCATCTACTTTATTAACTAAATATTTTTCAAACGTTAATGCTGAAATTTCTTTTAAATTATTATTAACAAAAGTGTTAAATGTATCATAATTGCCAAATCTATTTTTTCTATATTCCTCATCTAATAAATTATATGCTTCTTGCCTATTATATAAAATTGCATTTTTATATTTTTTTAATAAATCATCAACCATTTGTATATCATCAATATATTTATAATTATACTGGTTATACAAATTTTTATTAATTTCATTATTAGATACTTCAATTGTATTTTGTAAAATTTGTTCACTAGAAATATCTACGGGAATAATAGAAAATAATCCATTTTTTCTATCCATCTTTCCAACAATTACTCTATTATTATTAATTTCTTTATGATTTTTTATTAATGATACATCTGCATAAAAAACAGTTACATTTTCATCAATGTCATTATAATACATTTTATTAATATTTAAATCATCTGCATTTTTAAAATTACTCAAGATTTTTTTTATTTCTTTATCACTTATATTATTATTTTTAATATATTCATTATCTAAAAGATCAAGTATAATTTTATATGTACCTTGTCTATCTTCATCTGTAATCTGCACTTCACCCTCTAATTTTGAATAATATGATTCTGCATTGTATTCAACAAGATAATCAAAATATTTTTTTGAGATATTTTTCATAATATAATATATATCTCTTGCAGTAACCTCTTGAATATTCTTTTGTATCTTTACCTTAGTTGTATCAGTCGGAGTTGTATTTATAACATTTTCACTTTGACTTTTTAATTTTTTTATAGCAAAATAAGAAATTAATAAAATGCAAATTATAACAACTGTGACAGTAATCATTATTTTTAATATTTTATATTTATTTTCCATCACAACCTCCTAATCAAATCTTATAATACAATAAGCATCTGATCTTAAATCTTTTGAATATGGATCTTTTCTTTGAACACTATCATCTCCACCACAGTTATACCACAATCCATCTCCAATATATATATCTGTATGACTTGAACCACCAGAACCATAAAATACAATGTCACCAGCTTGTAAACTATCCATAGTAGGATTCATTATTTTCTTTCCACCATTTGATTCCAAGAACGGCAATAATTCTCCACAATAATTTATATTTGGACAATCCAACATCCAATCATATCCTGCCTCATATAAAGTCCATGAAACAAATGTAGCACAACAAACTGCTCTTGTATTTTTTACATCCTTAACTGTACCTGGTAAATCACCACCCTGACTATAATAATAACCATTCGATGATATATAATCATGTGCAATTGCTGCAGCAGAAACAATATTTCCACCATCCTGATAGTATTCATCAATTTGATCATAATAACCAGTTTTGAATAATAACCATTCTGATTTTCTTCTATTATTTAATCCTTCTGAATATCCAGCTCCCTCAACAGTATTTGGTTTACTCATATAATTAACATATAATGGATGTGAATACATCGTATCATTTGGTGCTGCCTTATATTCATCATCTTTTTCTTGATTCCAATATGAAGCATAAGCCGCTACAAAGTCCTTACCATCTCTAACCATAAATGCACCACTTGAACCACAGTTATACATTCTACTAACCAAAGCATATTTTTGATATTGCGTCAAATTCAATCCAGAACACTTTGATTCAATTATTTCTAAGCTACTATTAATTTCCTTATCTTCTAAATCATCAACAAATTTTTTATCTACTTCTGCTCCTACACTTGTAGAATAACCTGCTGCTATAAATTCATCACCATGTGCTCCTAAATCTACTCCATATCCAACTGTTGCATGACCATATCCATCAGTTCCAATAATATATTTTGTTCCATCAGCACTTATTGAACCATTAATACCTTCCAAAGCATGTAACCATCTTTTAAATTGTTCTAATCCTCCACCTCTCTTAGTAGAAGAAAAATCATCAGGTTCATATATACTAAAATCAAAAGTCTTAACACCATAACTTTCACCAGTTAATTTATATAATAAATATTTAGTCAAATCTGAAAAACCAGCCGTTTTTGAATTTTTTTCTATATTCGTAATCAACCATTTTGGTTTTAAAGCATTTCTAGCATTTTTATTATTTTTAAACAATTTTATAAACTTATCTTCGTTACCAGAAACCTCTGAATCACCTGTTTCATATTTATAACCAATACTATGAATAGTTGTACTATCACACTGAGTAGAACCTATATAATGTTTTTCATTAGTTTTATCAAAAATAACCTTAGTTGGTCCTGGTTTATAACTTGTAGAAGTTGTTGTTGTATCAGTCACTGTTCCTGCAACCTTAGCTACAGTATTCATTAAAGATTTTTTATCATCAGAAACAGTATCATTAGAAGTTGCAGCTTTTACATTTGTAGCCCAATAAACATTCATATTATCACCATAACCAGAGTTTATACAACAAGTACCTCTATTATCTGAAGTTGGTTCAACATATATATCTATCCATGCTCCCTCTTGTCCTGGTCCAGTATCTTCTACTACATATACTGTTGGATCTCCTTCCAACATAATTTGATCTCCAAATTTTAAACCATTTGGATCTCCACTACTATGAATAGCAACTGTTCTATGAGGTGTTGCTTCAGCACCACTATCAGTTACAGATGTACCAAAATTGCCATTACCATCATCATTACAGATATAGCAATAAGATGTAGTCTTATAATCTCCTATGAGTTCACCTGGTGTACCTGTTAATTCCCCAGCAGTAGAATTAAGTGCTGCCGCAGAATAGCTCGTCTTTTTAGAAAATTTTACAAACCAAGTATCAACATAAGTTAATTCAAGTGTATCATTAACAGACTCACTTATTTTAACTTCTGAGGAACCTGCTCCATATGTGCCATCAGTATATGCCACAGATGTATTTAATGTTGTTTGTGTTGTTGTAACATTATCTTCAACAGCAAGAATCATCTCACTATCTAAAATAAGATTTGTAAAATCTGTCATAAAATCATTATCCTTTAAATCAACATAGTATTCCATTAAATACTCAAAAGGTGTAGTATATTTACTAACAGTAGACATATAATTAATAGCAGTATTTTTAGAAAATTTTAATCCATCATCATCAGAATAGCTCCACTTAGCAGTAATTAAATTCCAACTACCATCTAATGTAAAGTACTCTAAAACTTTATCATCATTATCTGAAATCATTTTATTAAATTTTTCTTCAGGAACATATTTTAAATCATAAATTTTTGAATTTATGTCTGTTGTAGCTTTACTTTCTGACTCTGTCTGTGTAGTTTCTCCATAAACTATTTTAGATAATTCTACTATATTTTCCCTAGCTTTAGTGGTATCTGATAAACCAGAAGACATTACAACTAAAACATATGGTTTATCTTCTTTAAACACAATTGCTGCATCATTTTCTACATTATCTAATTCTCCTGTTTTGTTAGCAGTTTCAACACCACTAGGTACACCTGCTGGAATCTTTGATGTTCTCGTTTGAGCTTTTAAGTAGTTTAACATTTCTTCAGAAGCATTTTTACTTACACATGTACCTTTATAGATTTTTTCTAATATTTTTGCTGCATCTTTAGCTGATGTATAATTATCTCCGTTTTTTGCACTTTCCAACATTTTTCTATTCAAAACAGTATTTGAATAACCATTATTTTTTATATAATTATTAATTTTTTCAAAGCCTAATTTTTCTATTAATCTATTTGTAGCATCATTATCACTTTTTGTAATCATTGCTTTAACATCATCTGAAACTTTATTATTTCCAGAAGTAGTATCATCAAGTTTTATATTATTATTTTTTACGTCATCATACACTGTAGCCATAATAAATAATTTTATAACACTAGCTGATTGCATTTTCTCATCTGCTTTTACTGAAGCAATATCTGTATCAGATTTTAAATCTTTAGCATATACTGACCAAGTACCTGAAGTAACTTCTTTTAAATATTCTTCAACTTTTGCTTGTTGATCCACATCATAAGATTCATCATTTTTTGATTTTATAGTTTCAACATCTGATAAATTTGTTTTTTCAAAATGCATTGTATTACCTTTATTGTCTCCATTTCCTCCCCAAGTCCAACCATATTTAGTAAATATTTTATATATCTCAGAATCATCCGTTATACAAGCTGCTTTTTCAGTATCTGTCCATTTACTTGTCTTTTTTCCTCTATTTTTTGTATATTTTTTTGCATTTTCATGACTAGAAGATCCATCATCACTTATATCAGGATTTATCTGCGGATTTATATCAATTGCCTCTCCATTTACATGTACTGAATCTTTTGTAAATCCAACTGTATTATTTCCATCTTCAGAAGCATATATCAAGTCATCTCCTGTTAAATTATTCTTTCCAGAATATGAGTCAACTATTTCCATTTTTTCTATTGGATATTTTATTTGATATAACTCTTGAAAAATAAGTAATACCTCATCTGCCAATTTTTCATTTACTATCATATGTCCCTGATGAACTTTTCCATCAAAATCATAATATGGTATTGTTAAATATGCAAAATCATCATAATCTATTTCTGAAAGTCCTTCTGCTGAAACTTTTCCCATACGTTTTTTTATTTTATCTGGTATAGATTCTTTTGCTCCTAATCCATCCACACTTGAAACTACTGTTTGTGTCTCTCCTGCACCAACATTTTTTAATTCTCCAATTTTTTTATTTGGAGTTACTCTTCTTATTTTTATTGCTCCTTGAAAGCCTTCTTCACCTTCACCTGTATCATTTGCTATAAGAAGAGGTGGTTTAGAATCTGTTGTTCCTCCTCCATTTAATATCGCATTTTTTATATTATTCCATAAAGTTTTATATCCTTCTATATTTGGATGTAATCCATCATCACTCATAGAAACATTTGCAGTTGGATCTATAAATTTCAAATACGAAGAATTTGAATTACAAAATTCTTTCACGTCAGAAACATATTCATTTCTTTTTGTATTATCTACATCTGCAGTTGTATCTGGCAATAAATTATCTACATATATTGTAACACTAGGAAATGTAGTATGTAATTTTTCTAAAAGCTCTTTCATTTTACCTATAGCATAATCATAATCATTTGCACCTAATAAAACATTTATACCTTTTACATCAGTAACTGATTCTATTTCACTATAATGTTCTATCCAATAGCTTGAACCCTTACCTACTTCAGCTCTTACTGTACATGTTGATTCTACAACATTTGCTTCTGTTTGCATTCCAACAGTTATAGAATCCCCTATAAATAGAAAACCATCTAAACTTGTAACACTAGTTGATGTATTACTATTCTCTGTTGAACCACTTGAAGATGCTCCCATACCATTATCATAATTAAAACTTAATGGATCTACTTTTTCTCCATCTTTTTCTATTTGAAAATGTAAATGTGCTCCTGTTGATATTCCTGTATTACCTGACAAAGCTATACATTGTCCAGCAGTTACTTGGTCTCCAGCAGAAACCTTTAGTTGACTATTATGCATATATTTAGAAACATATCCATTTCCATGGTCTATTTCCACATAGTTACCTGCACTATCTGAATATTGAGCAACCGTAACTTTTCCATTTAAACATGCATAAACTTCTGTTCCTTCGCCCACAGCTATATCAATTCCTCCATGATTTGAAGATGCTCCTGCCGTTGGTGCCTCCCTATTTCCAAAATATGATGATATTTGCTTTTCACTAGCTACTGTTGGCCAATGCAATATTCCACTAAAATCTGCTCCACTAGACGCTTCATTTGAAGATTCTCCTATTGCAATATCTGCTTCTTTTCCTATCTTTCCACCCAAATTTGGATATTGAGTATAAAGTTCTGCATCTAACATTTTTTTAAGAATATCTTTTGTTAAATACTGTCTACTTGCTCTATTATAATTTTCAACAATTTCATCTAATTTTTCATCTATTCCTTGCTTATATGCTAAATAATATCCGTCTTTTTCATTTCCTGACACACAAATAAGTTCAGATAAAGTATCACTACCAATAGCTTCATATACATCATCTGCATTTTTAGTACTTTCTACTAAATCCGCAATCCAGCTAAAAACTGTATGTACTGCACAAATAGCCAATAAAATAGGCAACACCTTCAAAAAAAATATAATAAAAGTTTTTGAAAACCATAATGCCATTTTAGCTTTTACTTTACCTTTTGCCTTTGTTTTTATTTTACCTTTTACTGTTTGATCCTCATCTTTTTTTGCCAAATACCTCACCTCACTTCTACATCCATTATTAATCTTTTAAATTAACTTCTATTTTCTCATTATTTACACCATAATTAATTAAATTACTATCAAAGTAAAAATCTTCAAAAACAATTTTATTGATATAATTATTTTCTTGATAAGATTCTCCAAATTTTATTTCTACTTGTTTTTCTTTCCCTGCATTAATTTTAAAATCTTCAGCATTATTTTCATAAATCATTGCTTCTGTCTTTATATTTTTCCCATCTACAACATATATTGTATTAGTATCTCTATTAGAATCTAAAACAACTGTCTTACTAGAATTATTTTTTATGTCAATATTATATGTACTATAATCCATATAAACATTTTTTTCTTTTACTGTGATTGTAACATCATTTTTAGAAGTACTTTTTTCTATGTATTCTTTTTTTATAAATCCATTTATATTTAATTTGTATTCTCCATTTTCTTGAACCACACTAAAATAGTCTTGTATATATTTTTGTGATGAACCTGTTCCAGTTGATAACATGTCATCAAATATTTTTACTAAATAAATATATGTATCTGATGCTGTCCATGATTGAAAACTGTATCTTTTTGATGTTGAAAATTTTGATTTATAATATTGTTGTTCAAAAAGCCATTCTTCTGGATATAATGTTTTTTTACAATCACTTGAAAGTAAACCATAAGCCTTCTCAGGCTCATGGTTTTTACAATAATTCAAAAAATTTTCAATTAAACTGCCAAAATCATTTTTTACAGAACCTGGCACATCTGTTCCAGTAACCATTGATTTACTTTCATTATAATATTTATTTTTTTCTGTATCATTACTTTCTTGTGCTATTTTTTCTGCATTTTCTTCATTTTGCTTTTTTGCTACATTATCAAATAATGAAATCATAACTAGACCAAATACAATTATAAGGACTATAATCCAAAATTTTCCTCTATTTTGATTATACATTCTTATTAATTTTCCCATATTTAATCTCATTCCTTTCTAAATACAGCAAATTGCTTAACAAAAAATTTTTTATTATTATACATCTGCAATCTGTGTTATCTCAGCGACTAAATTTCTTGCCATATCTCTAGTTATTGCTCTATTTTCATTCATAATTCTGTCTATAAGAGCATTTTGCGCAGTATCATCTTTTAAATTTTTACCTCTTTGCTGTGCTAATTTTGCTCTTGAAAGCGCTTGATCATCTGACCAACCTCTTTTACTTGCCATATCTCTTGCATTACAAATAACACCAATATCTGTAATTCCTTGGTCCAAATATTTTTGTGTCTGAGAATCTTGTAAATATTCTTTTGCTTCTTTTGAAGACATATTTCTCTTTTGCATTAAATATTTATAATTTTCTTCTTTACGTTTCCATTCTCTATCATATTTATCTCTTTTAATTTTCTTTAATTCATCTTTTGTATATCTTCCTGCATTATAATCATCCATAATTTGATTATTAACCTTATCCATTTTTCCAACTGCCTTTTTACCTAAGCCTTGAGCACCTGCCGCCATCATAGTTCCTCCTGTTGCTAATATAGAACCTGCTTTTTCACCAGATACAACTGCTGCTGCCGCTGTTGCTGTTCCTACAGTAGCTGCCATAGCTGCTGCTGCTCCTGCCCTTACAGCTCCATGCGCAACAGCTTTTCCACCTTTTAAAACTTTTTTCTTTACATTATCTGGTTCCATTGCATTTTTAAATCTTCTTGCTTTACTACCTACAACATTTCCTAATCCTGCTTTAATAGCCTGTCCTTTGCTCCTTGTATCAGTTCCATGAGAAAGAATTGGTCCACTTGTTCCTCCTGTTGCTCCACCTGCTGCACCTCCAGCTGTTCCTGTTCCTCCTGTTGCTCCACCTGCTGCACCTCCAGCTGATCCTGTTCCTCCTGTTGCTCCACCTGCTGTGCCTCCAGCTGAGCCTGTTCCTCCTGTTGTTCCACCTGCTGAACCTACAGCTGAGCCTGTTCCTCCTGTTGCTCCACCTGCTGAACCTCCAGCTGATCCTGTTCCTCCTATTACTCCACCTGCTGATCCTCCAGCTGATCCTGTTCCTCCTGTTGCTCCACCTGCTGCACCTCCAGCTGTTCCTGTTCCTCCTGTTGCTCCACCTGCTGAACCTCCAGCTGTTCCTGTTCCTCCTGTTGTTCCACCTGCTGAACCTCCAGCTGATCCTGTTCCTCCTGTTGCTCCACCTGCTGAACTTCCAGCTGATCCTGTTCCTCCTGTTGTTCCACCTGTTGAACCTCCAGCTGTTCCTGTTCCTCCTGTTGCTCCACCTGCTGAACCTCCAGCTGTTCCTGTTCCTCCTGTTGCTCCACCTGCTGAACTTCCAGCTGATCCTGTTCCTCCTGTTGCTCCACCTGCTGCACCTCCAGCTGTTCCTGTTCCTCCTGTTGTTCCACCTGCTGAACCTCCAGCTGATCCTGCTCCACCTGCTGTTCCTCCAGGTAAACTTGTTCCTCCACCTAAAGTTCCTGATACCAATGTTTTCATTGCATCCATTCTTATATTAGGACTCCTTGTTGCTTCTATACTTTCATCTGAACCTGCCCCTCCATTATTATTTCCTTTCGAATTTTTACCAGAAAGTTTCCCTACAAGGTTTCCCATACCTTTCATAGCTAAAGCTCCACCTGCCATAGTAGCTAAACCAGCTGGTGTCTTTGCTTTGTCCAATCCAAACATAGCTTTTACGAATTTCTCTGCTGACGTCAAAAATGCCATTGCAACAATTGCGTAAATTGGGTTACTTGTTGCTAAATCTATAGCACTTCCAATAAATACAGAATACAAAATTAAATGTATTGGTTGAATAATAGCATTCATTGTATATTCTTTAAACCACATATCAAAAGCTTGTGCTTTTCCATCTTTTACTTTATCAATTGGATAAGTTAAAGCAACAAGAGGTGCAATCATTGTAAAAAATGCCATATACAAAAATCTCTTAAAATATGTAAATGTAAACATAACAGTATATAAAACTAAAGCTAAGTACATTATTGTATATGCTGTACATTCTCCCCAATCTTCATTCTGTGACATAAATCTAACATAACCTATTAAATTAGTATTAAATTTAAGTGTATTTCCATCTCTATCTTTAGCACCACTAACCGTTACACCAATTGGTTTATTTATAGTTCCATCAATCATATCTGTAAATTTATCTGTAAACATCATGATTCCAGACATTATAAAATGTATAATAAATACCAAACATAATGCAACAAGCCAGTCTTGCAAGCTTTCTTTATATTTAGCCTTATCAGCTGCTGTAGAACTAATAATAATACGTATACCTAAATAAACTAAAACAGTTAAAAGTCCAACAATAGCAATATTTCTAAAGGCTTTATACCAAGAAGCAATTGTATCTCTTATACCATATTTATCACCTGCCGCTGATTCTGCCTTTTGTTCACTATCACTACTACTACTTGCATTGTATTCTACACCTGTATAATCATGTGACCTAACAAAATTAACATCTAACATAGCAATTCTATTAGAAAAAATATTTTCTGGACAATACAAAAAGTTAGGAATTTTGGGTCCACTACTAAATATAAGGCCATCCAACTGGTCATATTTTACAGTTTTTTTCGTACCAACCTTACTCTCATCATAATGTAACCATGAATTTTCATTAGTTATATTAGCATCATTTAACTCAAGCATTGAAGATGTAATTACTTTATCAGTTCCAAGCATAAAATGATTTAAAGCACCCATTGCAACATCACCTATTGAAGCAACTAATTGAACAAGTTCTTTTAATAAGTCACCTGCAATATCACCAAAAACACCTGCCTGAGAATAATTTGGTATAGAAAAGTTCAGAACAATGACCATCAGTATTGCAATAAACATCTTTTGATTATTTTTCTTCTTAAAAAATTTCATTTTTTATTTCATTCCTTTCTTAAGGCATACTCTCCCTCCTTGGCCTTTACATGCCATTTTTCATCTTCTGCAATCTAACCATTTTATTAACATTAGTTTCAACAAATTCAAATTCTTTTTGTGTAGGAGAAATCTGAATTATAGCAGTTTCTCCACCAACTTTTAAAAGCCCTTCTCCTTTTAAACAATTAACCAAAAATCCTGCTTCACCATCACTTAGTTTAAATACCTCTTTTAAATATTGAATTTCTGATTTATCCTGAGCCAAAAATAGTTTTGTATCAGAAGAAGTTAAAACAGCCTGAGCCTCTGGTTTTTCATAAAAGTCCTGAAATCTTTGTGAAATAATAGCAAGAGAAACATTTCTTTTTCTAGCACGTCTGGCCATTTTATTTAAGAAATCTACTGCTTCTGGATATGGTAATAACATCCAGGCCTCATCAACTAAAACCCTCTTTTGCTTAGCTTTCGTTCTATCTTCACTATTTTTCTTAACATATTTCTCCCAAATCCAAGAAAGTAAAATTTGCTGTGCAAGAGGTCTTGCAAATCTTTCTTCCAATTGAGAAATATCAAGATTTATAAAAGGTGCTCCATCAAGTAATTCAAATGTAGATTGACCATCAAAATAAGCCATCTGACCATTGTATTCCCTAATATATTGCTTCATAACCTTTAATAAATAACTATAATGAAAACTATAATCTTTATTAGCATTCATCATTGCTTTTCTTTCAATTCTTTTATACCAGCTACCAATAGTTGGCATTTCTTTTTTCTCACTATAAAGTCTATCACCTTTTTGAAAATCATTTCCAGTTTTATATAAACTATTTGGATCACTTGTAATTCCTAAACTCTCATATTCCTCAGCAACAGATTCTGCAATAACCTGTTTTGTAAGCTCATTTACATCATCACTTCTAGTACTACCTTTTGCCATTGTAACTAAAGCCTGAGTAACATCTTCTACTTTATTTTCTACATTTAAAACAATTTTTTCTCTACCAGTGATCTCATCCTTTACTCTTTCTGGTTCAATATCAAATAAATTAATTACAGTTTTAGAATTTGGACTAATAACAATATTAATACCACCCAAACTCTCTGCAACAATTGTATACTCACCTTCTGCATCCAATGCTAAACTTTCTATTCCCATTAACACAGAAGAACGAGAAATTAAAGTCTTCATAGTTACGGATTTACCAGCACCAGATTTAGCAAAAATAACCATATTATAATTATTTAAAGATGGCGCAAAATTATCAAATAAAATTGGTGTACCTGTTTGCTTATTAAATCCTAACGGAATTCCTGTAGGATGTCCAACTTCTGAAGTTGTAAAAGGAAATACTGTTCCCATAGAACGACTATCAAAAGAATGCATTTTTTTAACTCTATCATCCATCAAAGGTAAATTTGATTTAAACGCATCTTCCTGAATTCCCCAAGCACTTTTAATATTAACAAGTGATTTTGACATCTCTGTAGCCAATAATTTTGTAAGTCTCTCTAAATCATTCAAAGAATATGTATACAATGTAGAAATTACAGAAGCCTCATACATTTTATTAAATCCTGCTGCAATTTCATCTCTTAACTGCTCTGCTTCAAATCTCTTTTGAGATAATGTACTTTCCCTATTTATATTACCTCTATCAGAAGCAACAATTCTTTCCGTTTCCAATTCATTAATAACTTTATTCAACTCATTTTGCGATCTAGCTTCTGAAACTGGTGTAATATATATAGATGTATTTATATCTCCAAAAAAGTATAAATCCCTAAATAATTCTGGAAAAGTACACATACGAGGAAGCGTAGAAACAAAGAAACTTCTAGCATATTTTTTCACATTAGAAATAATTTCCAAATGATCTATTTTAGATGCATCAATTCCCGCAGGTGCAATTAATTCTTTTATTGTTCTTCTTTTTAAAAATTCAACATCTTCTGCTTTATTTAATTGATTTTGTTCTTCCTCTAACTGCATTTGTTTTTTCTTTGACATTTTGCTTACCTCCTTCTTTCTTTTGTTTTTCATCAGCCTTAATATCTGCTATAGCCTCTTTAGCAATATCTACACCAACAACATTTTGATTCTCTTCTAATATCATTTTTGCCATTTGACTAATCAAATCATCCATTCTTCTTTCTTTTTCTTCTGCTATTTTTTGAGCTTCAGACTTAGCTTTCATCTTTTCAATTTTTTCATTAGCCAAATCTATTGAACCATTTCTAATTTGCTCATCCAAAGCTTTTATTTTCTTTTCAAAAACATCTGGTGCAACAGAATATAAATCTTCATATCCAGCTTTTTGAGCCTTGTCCAACCCAAATATTTCTGAATCATCTCTGTTATATGCAGCATATAACAATTCAATTAATTCATTAGAATTCAATATTTTTCCACTAACTGAGCATCCTGATAATGTTCTAATTAAAGCCTGTGCTTTTGTATACAACTCTGAAAATGCCATATTTCTTAATTCTTCTATATCATATGTAGCTGAACCAGCTTCTTCAGGCATATATGATAAAATTACATAATATTTTTTATTTAAAATATTTCTATTTAAACTCATTCTTTCTGTATTATCAACAATATCCCTAGCATATTCATATAAATTTCTTTGTTTAGTTAAATTAAAAAATGCTGCATCCAATTGTTGTTTTGTATAACTTTCACTTTGAACCATACGATTATAATCATATATAGTTTTATTATATTTATTTTCAACTTCTTTTAATTTAGCTTTATAACCTTCTATGCTTTTTTCCAAATTTATTGTTCTAGTTTGAATGTATATCTGAATAGGAAATCTCAAAGTATTTAAAAATTGTTGAAATCCTTCTTCTACACTAACTTTTTCCATTTGTGACATCAAATCATAATTTACTCCTTGACATTCAATAGCCATAATATAACGTCTACCATTTTTTTGAACAATCATATTATCTTTAACATCATCAAATTCCATAAAATCAAAAATTGATTGTTTATTATATGATATTGATGTATTCTGAGTATTTTTTTCTTTTTTATTTATATCTTTTTTATTTTCTTTTACAGAAATGCTTTCCTTTTTAACCTTTGTTCTTTTATGTATTTTTACTTGTAAAACAATAAAAACTATTACTAATACTACTAGAAAGATTATCATAAGCCCTAAAACTAACATTAGTATTTGTGAAATATCATTATCCATTTGTTTTTCCTCCATTCTCATTTGTTTCTTTTTTATTATTTTCTTTTGAATCTATTGTATATAAATAAATTTTATTATGTTCCATTTTAAATTTTATTGCCCTTCTAATTACATCATCTATATTTTCTCCACCTGTTTTTTTAGTAATTTCAAAAGCTGTAGTATCTGGAACCTTAAACGTTGCTATAACAAATCCTAATACACCACATACTACCAGAAGAATTATTCCAACTGTTGATAATCCTATTAATTTAAATATAAAATTAAAAACTAGTCCTACACAAAGACCTACAAATGTATAAATTAAAGCTTTTGTTGAAAAAACATATAATATTCTTCCCTCTCCTTTTACATTTCTTGGTATGTTATATGTGTTCATATATTAATTCCTCCTTTTTAACCCATTTACACTTAATATCATTATACCAAAAAAACGCAAAAATTGTAACATTTTTGCGCAAAAAAGTCTATTTTTTTTAAAATTTAATATATTTGTAACATTATAAATAAAAAAAATCAAAATTTTACCTCATTTACAACAAAAAAAGCCACTTTTAGTGACTTTTTTATTTTATGCACCAGTAGACCATCCATGGAAAAATTCATAAATAGCTTGTGCAAATATTGAAGCTGTAAATACTAAAGCGGCACCAACAACATATGGCATTAAACTTTTTTTGTAATCGGCTTTTTCTTCTGCACTTCCCATTAAATATTTAATACCTATAACTGTTAACATTACTACTGATAATATAACACCTACCGCTTGAAGAACCCCAACCACTTGTTTACCTGCATTGTCAATAGCTGTTGTTGTTACATTTCCTGCTGTTATTCCACTTGGTGTTGTTGCTAAAGATATTACATTAATCATAGATATTAACATTATTGTAGTCATAAGTACTGCTACTATTTTTTGTATTTTCTTTACACTCATTTTTATCCTCCCTTTCATTTATAATTAATTATAAAATCTTAAAAACTATATAACTTATTGTATTTTATCATATTTCTACAAATTTTGCAAGTAGATATACATAATAAAATAAATTTCAACTAATTTTTCTACTAAATTACATCATTTGTTATATCATAAATAAATTGTGGAAGCCAAGTTCCCAAGAAAATAACTGCTGCTCCAACCACATAAGGTATTAGTGTTTGCTTATATTCAGCCTTTTCTTCTACACTTCCCATCATAAATTTTATTCCTATTGCTGTTAGCATAACTACAGATATAACAATCCCTATTGCTCTAACAATACCGAATATATTATTTAACTTATTATTAAATTTCGTTGATGTGGTTTGAGTTCCTTTATATTTATCTAAATCTCCTAATCCACCATTTGATGTTGCCATATTAATTGCTTCACTTCCTTTAGTAATTTCTGATGGACGATTTGCATATGAGTAATTTCCAACCCAAAAGAATACTAAAAAAGAAAAAGTTGTTAAAATTATTCCAATTTTTTTCATACTATCACCAACTTTCATTTTCTGCCTAATTTTATTATAATATATATTAAATTCAAAAACAAGTACTTTAAGAACAAATATGAAAATTTTCAATTTTAGTCTTAACTTTACTTTTCATCATACTCAAAAATTTGAAATTTTCAGTAAATTTGTTCATGTGCGAAAATTTATGAAATAAATTTTCTGTGCAATGTATTTTTATATATTAGGAAAATTGCATAACTTTCCCAATATATAAAAATACTTACAGCTCATAATTATGAAACTGTAAGTTTTTTTGTTACTGAAATACCTTATATATAGCACAAGCTATACAAAAGATTACTAATAGCTTTCCAGCCCATCCTAAACACCACAATAGACTTAAGCCTATTACAAGAAGCAATAATGTTATGAGCATATTTCAATCCTCCTCTTTAGGTTTATTTTATAAAATAATTATAACACCAAAATTAACATAATTCAAGTTTTTTCATTCTTAGATTTGTTGCATTAATGTAACAACTAATTTCCATATTCCAAAAGATCCAAATACTACAACACATCCTATAGCATATACTTTTAAACCTTTTTTTACATCTGCCTTTCCTTCTACACTTGATAACATAAATTGAATTCCTAGTGCAAGTCCTGCTATTACTGCTACTCCTATACCTATCTGTAAAGCTATATTATATATTATCCCTGACAAATTTTGTAAATCTGAACTTTTAACTTTATCATTATCACCTGACTTTACAAAGTTATCAGCATCTGTCATCATGTCCTCTAACGTTGAACCAGATGATTTATCTGTGGCTACTGTTGGTTGCTGATAAATTGTGGTTTTTCTTTTTTCTTGATCTTTTGTTGCTTCCGCTACGGCATCTACTTTGGTTTGCACATCCGTGCTTTTAGAAGCTTTATCTAAATTATCCACAGTACCAAAGACTTTATCAGCATCTTCTTTAGTAGTACTACTAGCTCCAACAGCATTCAATACTTTCTGAACATTTTTCTTTTCATCATCATAATCAAGATCCTGAGATTTAAAATCCTCTTTAATTTTAGCTCCCCCCACCAAGCCTAATGTCTCAGCTTTTTGCATATCTACCATTTTATCCAAAACTTTATTTATCAAATTTTTATAACCCTCTTCCTGTCCATATTCTTTCACTTTATCAATGTCTACTGCATGAAAAGTAAACTTATAATAATCCCAAAAATTTGAATCTGTCATTTGCCCTATGAAGTCTTCTAATGAGTAACTTGACATCATATCACCATAAGTATCATAATCCTCTTCTTTAACAAGATCTTGAACCTGAACACCATCAGCAAAAACAAAATTAATTTTAGAAACAATTATAAGAAATATTACTACTAAAAATATTATTTTCCCTCTTTTTACTTTCATATTTATCAACTCCATTCATTAATATAAATATTCTCTAATTTTAGTATAACATATCTAAACCAAAAATGCTATACATAATCTTAACAATTATCTACACTTACTAAATTCGATAAATTATATATATTTAGTATAAAAATTTACTTACAATATCCAAAATGCAATTTAGCATCTAGTTTAACTACTATCTACTAAATTGCATTTTTTAAATTTGCTGCATTAATGTAACAATTAACTTCCATATTCCAAAAGAGCCAAATACTACAACACATCCTATAACATATACTTTTAATCCTTTTTTTACATCTGCTTTTCCTTCTACACTTGACATCATAAATTGAATACCTAACACAAGTCCTGCTATTACAGCTACTCCTATACCTATTTGCAAAGATATATTATATATTATTCCTGACAATTTTTGCAAATCCGAGCTTTTTATTTTATCATTATCTCCTGATTTTACAAAATTATCTGCATCTGTCATCATATCATCTAATGTTGAACCTGATGTTTTGTTTGGTGTAACTGTTGGTTGAACATATATTGGTGTATTACTTTCACTTTCTCCTGTTTGCCCTCCGTAAAAAGTATCTGTAGAAACGCTCAATTCAGCTGCAACTTCATTAAACTTTCCCGTAATATCACTATCAGCCATTGTCCTCCCATTGTTAAGTTTCTTTAATTCGTAACATTTATTCAAAAATTTTTGAGCTGCCTTCTTTCTTTTATTTTTTTGTGATTTTTTACTATATCCTGTATATTCATTATATAATTCTATCGCTTCTTTACGAACCTTATCATATTTTTCATTATCTAGAGCTGCACTATCATTTCCGCTTGCATTCCTAGTATCTATCAAACTAAGTACATCATCTTTCGTAACCGCTTGCGAACCTATTGTTCCAATATATTTAGTTACAACTTGACCATTTTTTTCATCATCTTTTGTTGGACCTACAGAATACCTTTTTAATTCATCTGTTGTCAATTTTGTCTGATCAGTAGACCAAGTATTCACAAAATAATCATAAAAAGCATCCCATTCACTATCATCAGACTTAAACCCTTTATACTCATATTTTCCATCTGAATTTTGTGAAGACGCATCGTTTTCAGTTTTCGTATTAGTACTTGTTGTTGAAGAATTTTTTGTTTTAGATGGTGCAACATCTGACTTAATATCAATATTTCTCTTATCAACTAAATCATCAACAGCTTCTCTAACATCAGAAAGAGCTGAATCTCCTGTATACATATTAACTCCTTCTTGTTCTTCATCTTTAGTTGGACCTTTGCTAAATCTCCATATTTCATCATCTGTTACATTTGATTTATTCTCTCGTATAGTAGCAACAAAATAATTCAAAAAAGCATCCCATGAACTTTCACCTTCAGCCCCTTTATAATTTGCAGCCAAAACAACATTTAAATTAGTACTAATCAAAAATATAATAAAAAAAACTATAAAAATACTTAAAATTCTTTTTTTATTCATATCTACCAACTCCATTTCATTAATCCAAATATAAACCTAATTTCATTATAACATACTATAACAAAAATTTATACAAAATACTAATATTGATAAATAATTTTTCATAATCTAACTCCATTAAAAAATAACACCAGAAAAACTGATGCTACTTTTTGGCGTAGGTGAGAGGGTTCGAACCTCCGCGCCGATTGCTCGACCTAGCAGTTTAGCAAACTGCCCCCTTCACCACTTGGGTACACCTACATAAAATATTAACAAAAAAAGATATAAAACAAAATCTATATTTCATAAATTATGGTCTTATATCAAAAAAAGAAATGGCGGAGAGGGTGGGATTCGAACCCACGGTACGCTATAAACGCACGCCAATTTTCAAGACTGGTGCCATAAACCAACTCGACCACCTCTCCACATAATTGACAAATGTCTATTGGTGTCTTACGACATTACTTATATTAACATCTTTAAAAACATTTGTCAATAGAATTTTTAATATTTTTTCATTTTGTAGACAGCTATTTAATAATTCATCAAACACTATCCATTTAAACATTTAAAATTTTTATTTATCATTAATTTTATAAATATTTTTAGATTGAATAGCCCTATCAATAGCTAATTTTTCTTCAGTCGAAATAGTATAAGATGATTTTCCTTTTTCTACAGGTTTAGCATAAATATTAGACATTTCTCTTGAATAAATACCATTCATAACAACACCTGTATTATCCTCATCTAATAAAGCTAAAGCAAAACTCAAATCACTACCAGTATCTTTAAAAGCATTATATCTTACAATTCCAACTTTTTGAATACATCCTGACATCTGATTTCCAATTTCTTTACAAATCAACTGCAACTCAGAATTTTGTTTTTCAACTTTTTCCACCTTATAAATATAATTTTCCAAATCTTCTTCAATATTTTTACCATTTCCTAATTTTCTCATAAACTCTTTATAACGTCTATTTAAATTAGAAGTTCTCACAAATAAAATTAAAAATCCCAATATTAAAACAATTAACAAAATAGCAAAACCAATTAAAACACTATCTGATTTCAAAAAAGTTACTAAATTTTCCATACACATCATCCTTTCATATTAGCTATTTCATTAAATTTAAAATTCTTTCTAAATCATCATTACTACTATATTCAATGATAATTTTGCCCTTTCTCCTTCCAGCATCTAACCTTACTTTAGTACCAAAAAAGTTTTTAAATGTATTTTCTATATCTTGATATAAAACCTGTTTTCTTTGAATTTGTTCTTTAGTTTCAGGATTTTCTTTTTGCATTGCATGTTCTGCTTGCCTTACAGTAACTCCTCTTTCAATCATTTTTAAAGCCATTGCATATTGTTTATCAGGATCTTGAATTGAAAGTAATGCTCTACAATGCCCCTCAACTAATTTTCCTTCCTTAACAAATTCTAAAACTCTTGGATCTAAATTAAGAACTCTAAGAGTATTACAAATAGCACTTCTACTCTTTCCTAATTGTTTTGCAACTTCTTCTTGTGTCATTCCATATTTTTCTACTAAGTTTTTTATTCCCATAGCTTTTTCATAAGCATTCAGATCTTCTCTTTGCAAGTTTTCTATAAGAGAAATTTGAGAATTTATTTTTTCGTCATCTTCACGTATAATAGCCGGTACTTCGTCTATTCCAGCTATTTTACAAGCTCTCCATCTTCTTTCCCCTGCTATAATTGAATAATATCCTTCTTTTTTAGCAACTACAATAGGTTGTATTAATCCATATTTTTTTATAGATTCAGCTAATTCTTCCAGAGTTTCCTGATCAAATATTTTTCTAGCTTGATCTTTATTTGGCTCTATTTCAGTTATTTTTAAATTTTTAAAAGTATCTGTATCTTGTTGTTTTTCTTCCTCTGGAACTGGTCCAAACAAAGCGTCTAATCCTTTTCCTAATCCTGATTTTTTTGTCATACTAATATCCTCCATTTCTAAAAATTCAAATTTTATATCTACTACATAACTATAAAGATATATCTTTTAATAAGAATTTTATTCCATATGTCGAGCCTTTCTTTCCTCCTCGTTTTTCTTTAAAAATTCTTTAGTAAATTTTTCATAACTTTTTGCTCCTTTTGAACGAGGATCATATTCTGTAATAGGCATTCCATAACTTGGAGCCTCACTTAATCTAACATTTCTAGGAATTACAGTTTTATAAACCTTTTCTCCAAAATATTTTTTTACTTCTTTTACAACCTGATTTGATAAGTTTGTTCTCATGTCATACATTGTAAGTAAAGCACCTTCTATTTGTAAATTTTTATTAAGGTGTTTCTTTACAAGATTTACTGTATTCAATAGTTGTCCTAAACCTTCCAAAGCATAATATTCACATTGTACTGGTATTAAAACACTATCAGATGCTGTAAAAGAATTTAATGTTATAAGTCCTAATGATGGTGGACAGTCTATCAAAATATAGTCAAAGCTCTCTCTTATTTCGTCTAGTTTTTCCTTTAATCTCTGCTCCCTAGACATCATTGAAACTAGTTCTACTTCAGCTCCTGCCAAACTTATGTTCGATGGACATATATAAAGATTTTTTACAGATGTTTTTAATAAAGCATCTTTCATTTCTGTATCTCCTACAAGTATATCATATGTAGAAAATTCAACTTTTTTATCTGTTCCTAAACCACTTGAAGCATTTCCCTGTGGATCAGCATCAATTAGCAAAACCGTTTTTCCTTTTTTAGCTAAAAATGTACATAAATTTATGGTTGTAGTTGTTTTTCCTACACCACCCTTTTGATTAGCCACTGATATAACTTTTCCCATTTTACTGCCCCCATTTATTAGTTAAATTTTATTTATTAGTCTTATTTTATTTACATATACATCATATAAAATTTTTCTAAAAAAGTCAATCTATTTTTTATATTTTGCAAAAAAAAATTTGAGTTTTAAACTCAAATTTTTCATATTGAATAAATTTAATTATTTATTAAAATATTATCCTTTATATTGGTTCTTTTGTTGGAATTCCAGCTTTTCTTGGATATTTACCCGGCGTAATACTTTCTTTTTTTATTAATATTATGTTTCTCCCCATATCAGTATCTGGTAAGCAAAAAGTATCAACTTTTTCGATTTTTCCTCCTAAAGTTTTAATTGCTTTTCCTGCATTTTTTATTTCTTCATCAATATTTGTTCCTTTCATACAAATACATTTTCCACCTACTTTTAATAATGGAATCATATATTCAGAAAGTACACTTAAATTTGCAACAGCTCTTGATGTAACATAATCAAATTTTTCTCTATATTTTTTATTTTTTCCAAAGTCTTCAATTCTTCCATGCAAAGCAACACTTTTTTGTAACTCTAATGTGTCAATAACAGTTGTTAAAAAATTAATTCTTTTATTTAGTGAATCTATTAAAGTTATATCTAAATCAGGTCTTAATATCTTTACTGGTATTCCAGGAAATCCAGCTCCTGTACCAATATCAACTAAAGTCTTTTCATTTTCTAAATTTTTACAAATAGTTAAACTATCAATAAAATGCTTTAATATGATATCATTTGGTTCTACTATAGCTGTCAAATTTATTTTTTCGTTCCATTCTAAAAGTAATTGCATATATTTATAAAATTTTTTCATTTGCTCTTCATCTATTTTTATATCTATTTTTTGAGCTTGATTTAACATTTCATTTTTAAAATCTTTAAAATCCATTTTTATCCACATCTTTCTTTAAAATATTATATTATTTTTCTGTACTTTTCACAATAAACTTATTTTTAGAAATAGTTTTCCACATTTTATTTACATATGTGGATTATTCCTTGTTTGTAAATAAATTAGTAATACAGAAATATCAGCAGGAGAAACTCCAGAAATTCTAGAAGCTTGCCCCAAAGAACGTGGTCGCATTTTTTCTAATTTTTGCCTTGCTTCTATTCTAATTCCTTTTACATCATCATAACAAATATCTTCTGGTAACAATTTTTCTTCTAATTTCTTAAATTTTTCCACTTGTTGCTCTTGCATTTTCAAATATCCTTCATATTTTACTTGAATTTCCACTTCTTCTGCCTCTTGTAAATCAAGTTCCGGCCTTTCTTCATCAATAACAGCCATATTTTCATATGTTACTTCTGTTCTTTTCAATAATTCAGCCATTTTAGTACCTGTAGAAAGAGGTGTTGTACCAACACTTACTAAAAAGTTGTTAACCTTTTCTGTTGGTTTTACTACTGTATTTTTAAGTCTTTTTACTTCTTCTTCAATATGATGTTTTTTATTTAAGAATCTTTCATATCTCTCATCAGAAATTAATCCTACATTATGACCTATTTCAGTTAAACGTAAATCTGCATTGTCTTGTCTTAAAAGAAGTCTATATTCTGCCCTAGAAGTCATCATTCTATATGGTTCATTTGTCCCTTTTGTAACAATATCATCAATTAAAACCCCTATATAGCCTTGAGTTCTATCCAATATTACTGGTTCTTTCCCTTTTATCTTTTGAGCTGCATTTATTCCAGCAATTAAACCTTGGCATGCTGCTTCTTCATACCCAGATGTTCCATTTATTTGTCCAGCCATAAATAATCCATCTATTCCCTTATATTCTAAAGAAAGTTTTAATTCATCTGGCTTTATACAATCATATTCAATTGCATATGCAGGTCTTGTAAATTCTGCATGTTCCAACCCAGGAATTGTATGATATAAAGCTATTTGCACTTCTTCAGGTAATGATGAACTCATTCCTTGAATATACATTTCCTCTGTGTCTAATCCTACAGGCTCGACAAAAGCCTGATGTCTAGGTTTATCACTAAATCTAACTACTTTATCTTCTATTGATGGACAATATCTAGGTCCTGTACCTTCTATTCTTCCTGCATATAATGGTGATCTTGATAAATTTTTTCTTATTATTTCATGTGTTTTTTCATTTGTATAAGTTAAATAACAATCAACCTGTTCTAAATTATTAATTTTATCATCAAAAGAAAATGGAACAATATTATCATCACCTTTTTGAATTTCCATCTTAGAAAAATCAATACTTCTACGATTTATACGAGCTGGTGTACCTGTTTTAAAACGAACTAACTCTATTCCTAATTTCTTTAAACAATCAGAAAGTTTATTAGCGGATGCAACTCCATCTGGTCCACTCTCCTCAGAAAATTCTCCTATATAAATTTTACTTTTTAGGTATGTCCCAGTAGCTAATATAACTGCTTTAACCTTGTAAATAGCTCCCACAGCTGTTTTAATTGCCGTGATTTTATTGTTTTCAACAATGATATCCACAATTTCTCCCTGTTTTACACAAAGATTCTCTTGTAATTCCAAAATATGCTTCATTTCCATCTGATACTTCTTTCTATCTGCCTGAGCTCTTAATGAATGTACTGCTGGTCCTTTAGAAGTATTTAACATTTTTATTTGAATCATACTTTTATCAATATTTTTTCCCATTTCTCCACCTAATGCATCTATTTCTCTAACAAGATGTCCCTTTGAACTTCCTCCTATATGTGGATTACAAGGCATATTCGCAATATTTTCTAGACTAATAGAAAATACCAATGTTTTCATTCCTAAACGTGCCGCCGCCAATGCTGCCTCACACCCAGCATGTCCAGCACCAACAACAGCAACATCATATTCTCCTGCATCATATTCCCTTACTTCAAATTTTTTTTGCTCCATTTTTTATTTCATTCCTTTCTAAAAATTACATCACTATAATATAGTCAAAAATTTTTAACCCAATAAGTTATATAAATATCAAATTAGTTATAAATGTTTCACAGCTAAAAATACACTCCTAATCCTTATGGCTCTAAGGATACGTCAGAATGTTTCACGCAGACTTTTTTACGATGTTTCACAGACTTTTTTCCTTTCATGTGAAACCGAAAACCGTGTTTTATTTATTATAGGTTAATAATTAACCTATAGGTTATTAATAGTTACGTAAACTTCTCTGTATAATACTGCTAATTTCAAAGTTTTTCTTTTACTTATAAATATCAAAAAACAAAATATTAGCTTTTTTACATTTTTATCGTTTTATGTAACTATTTCAAAAATGTTATCCACATTTAAACGCGAAAAACTATCTATTTTCCACAGTTTTTTAATGATTAACTACAACTGATTTTTTAACTTTTGTTTGGATAATCAAATTTTATTATTTTTTTCCACAAATTAACCTAAAAATCCTTATTTTTAAGATAAAATTTCTCTTATTTAAAATTTATGTTGATCAGAGTCTTAAAAATTTATAATATTACGAAAAGATTTTTATAATATTATATTAAATGATTTTTCTATAAAATTGTGGAAAACTTTTCTTAAAATTCCATATTCTAAAAATTAATTTTATCTTTTCATAAAACATAGCATCATTTGTTATGAAAATCGTCATATTTCAATTTTAGTATGTTTTTCATAAATATAGTTGTTAAAATATATTTTAACGTTTATTTTTGATTTTTATTTATCACTTTTTATATAAATTTTTACAATTATAAATTTAACTACTTTTTATTTTTATAAAAATACTCTTGCACTATTTTCCTAAACAAAATTTAGAAAAAATTTCACTTATAATATCATCAGTAACAATTTCTCCTGTAATTTCTCCCATATTTTCTAAAATCTCTTTTAAAAAAACAGCAATAATATCTAAAGGCATTCCATTAATCAAAGCATCCATAGCCTGTTTGCAAGACTCCAAAGCTTTACTAATTAAGTTTTTATGTCTTAAATTAGTAATAATAGAAGTATTATCAACACTTATTTCCTCCATAGAAAACATATCTCCAATAATTTTATATAAATCTTCTAATCCTTGTTGTTCCAAAGTAGAAATTTTTACAATATATTTACAAGTTTCTCTGATTTCTAATGTATTTTCATTTATTTTTTGGTTTAAATCACTTTTATTTAAAACTAAAATTGCGTTTTTATTTTTAATTATATTTAAAATTTCTTTATCATCATCTGTTAAGTCTTTACTACTGTCAAAAATAGCAATAATAAGATCTGCATCTTTGGCTATTTCTTTGGATTTAGCTATCCCTATTTTTTCTACTTCATCCTTTGCTTCTCTAATCCCAGCAGTATCAATCAATTTTAAAGGAACACCTTCAATAGTAACAAATTCCTCTATAGTATCTCTTGTTGTTCCTTCTACTGCAGTAACTATAGCCCTCTCTTCATTCAAAATACAATTTAACAATGACGATTTTCCAGCATTCGGCTTTCCTATAATAGCTGTTTTTACTCCATCTTTTAATATTTTTCCATTATCAAAGCTCTTTTCTAGTTTTTCTAAATCAGATGTAACAGTATCCAACATTCCCTTTATTTCAGCATTTGTAACCTCTTCAACATCATATTCTGGATAATCTATATCAACTTCAACATTAACCATAACATCCATTATTTTTTGCTTTATTTCATGTATTTTTTTTGAAAGTTGTCCCTCTAATTGACTCATTCCAGCCTTTAATTCTCTTTCTGATTTAGCATCAATAATGTCAATAACAGATTCTGCTTGAAGCAAATCAATTCTTCCATTTAAAAATGCTCTTTTAGTAAATTCGCCTGGTTCAGCCATTTCCGCACCATTTTTCAAACACAATTCTAAAATTTTTCTAACAACTATGTTTCCTCCATGTGTATTAATTTCACACATATTTTCTGTTGTATAACTTCTTGGTGCCTTAAAATATGAAACTAAAACTTCATCAACAATAGCATTTTCAGGCATTTCCTCTCCTTTATATTTTTGCAAATTCTCCACAATATGACCATATTTTATTGTATATCCATTTATATCTTCAATTTTATCACTCTTTTTTGGAAGAAAAATTTTATCTAAAACCTCAAAACATTTTTCTCCACTCATTCTAACAATACCTATACCACCAATTCCGCGGTGCCGTAGATATAGAAGCTATTACACTCACTTTTATCACATTCCTTTCTTATAATTTTTAACACAAAAAGGTCAAAGATAGACATTACTAAAATGTAAAATCCGACCTTTGACCTCCGATTTTTATTTATTTTTTTAATGATATAACCACTTTTCTATTTGGTTCTTCACCAATACTAACAGTTTCTACCCTTGGATTCTCTTGCAATTTACTATGAATTATTTTTCTTTCATATGGTTGCATAGGTTCCAAAGTGACTGATTTTCTTGTTTTTATAACTGTTTTTGCAACTTTTTCTGCTAAATCTTCTAAAGTTTTTTCTCTTTTTGCCTTATATCCTTCAATATCCAAAATAACTCTTACTTTTTGTTCCAAATTTTTAGATGCAATAGCTGATAAAATAGATTGAAGAGCATACAAAGTTTCTCCTCTATATCCTATCAAAAACCCTAATTTTTCATTAGATATAGTCACATTTAAACCTTGTCCATTACTATCAATTGTATATTTTGTACCTTCTGGAAGATTTTTAATAAAATCTTCTAAAAATTCTTTAACATTATTTTTTGCTTTTTCTTGATTTTCTTGTGATATGTGTATTTCTTTTTTTATTTTTTTATCAAGATTTTTTTCTTTATTTTCAAAATCTTTCAACGTCATTTCTATTTTTACAACACGTGGTGTTAGAATACTGAAAAAACTACGTTTTGCATCTTCCAAAACTTTTATTTCTACTCTATCTTTAGAAACTCCTAATTCTTTCAATCCTTTTTCGATAGCCTCATTAGTTGTTTTTCCTTCTACAACAATCGTTTTAGACATATAAAGACCTCCTCTTTACTACAATTTTAATCATCTTTTATAACTTTGTTTAAAATCAATCTTTCACCAATCATAGCAATATTATTTACAAGCCAGTATAAAGCTAAACCTAAAGGTGCAACTAAAGAAATAGAAACTGACATAATTGGCATCATCCAAGACATCATCTTGTTTGTTTGTTCCATAACATCATATTCTTCTTCCTCTTTTTTTACTATCGCTGTTGATTCATCTTTATTTTCACCATCTGTTTTTATATTTTTTTCTACTTTATTTGCCTCTTTAGCCTCTTTTTGTGCTTTTTTTGCCTTTTGTTGCATTGATGTTGTTATTTTCATTGACACAAAAGTAGATATAATATATAAAACTGGTATAATATACACTGTCCAATCAGCAAGATTTTGTTGAGGTATCTTACTCAAGTCTAAACCTAAGAAATTCATATTAATATCAATCTTTTTAAGATCTTCATCCTCCGGATTTTTTTCCTCTAAAAAGTTAATTTCTCTAATTAAATCAATCTCTGGATATGCTGCACTTACAGTCTTCTCAGACTCTTGTAATTGAGTAACATAGTTATTAATTTTATTAGTATCAACCTTTTTCATGTATGTTAATGGGCATCTTACCATGTAAAAAATTGAAATTAACAAAATAAATTGCAATATTGTACCCAAACATCCACTAAACGGACTCATATTTTCCTCTTTGTAAAGCTTCATCATTTCTTGATTTAATTTTTCTGGATCATTTTTATACTTAAATTGCAAAACTTGCATTTGCTCATTTAATTTAGCACTTTTTTTCATAGTTTTCTGCTGCTTTATTGACAATGGCAACATCAATAATTTAATTACCAAAGTGAACAAAATCATCGCCAAACCATAATTTTGAACTAAATTATAAATAAAATTTAAAACATAACCAAATATGTTTGCAAAAAATTGAAACATTCTTACTCCTCCTGGTTATTTTAATGGGTCATACCCACCCTTAGCAAAAGGATTACAACGAATAATTCTCCAGATTCCAAGTAATATTCCCTTAAAAACACCATATTTTTCTAGTGCTTGCTTCATATACTCAGAACATGTAGGATAAAATTTACAATGAATATTTTTACTAGTAAACCACAAAGATATATGCTTTTGGTACCAGCAAATCATGCTAATTAGTAAATTTTTCATATTGTTACCCTTTTTCAACATATAGTTCAGACTTTGAAAATATTTTTTTTACATCTGCATAAATTGCCCCAAAATAAGCACTTTCAGGATCTTGCTTTTTATTCCACAAAAAAACTATAGAATATCCATTCAAAATCTTTTCTTCTTCCAAAAAATAACTTTCACGTATTAAACGTTTCAATCTATTTCTTCCTACGGCTTTACACGTTTTTGTGCTAATAGCCAATCCTAAAAAATTTGAATTTTTACAATTATTTTTTTGAATAAAAGCAATTAAATATTTTCCAGAAATACATTTTCCTTTTGTCAAAACTTTTTTAAATTCATAATTTTTTTTTAACATTTTTGTTTTTTTCATTACCATTCCCCTTTGTCAAAAGCCAATAGGCAACTAAAATGAAAAAATAACTTGAAAAATTAAAATGGCAATTCCGCTAAAATAGCTAAATTGCAACATTTCAATAATCAACACTACTTTTTGCTTAAATTAAGCAGCTAGCTTTTTTCTACCTTTTGCTCTTCTTGCTTTTAATACATTTCTTCCTGATCTTGTTTTCATTCTTTTCATGAAACCATGTTCTCTTTTTTCTTGTCTATTTTTTGGTTGGAATGTTCTTTTCATTATTAGCACCTCCTACTGTTTTTTATATTTAATTCCTTTTGGGAATTTTATTTAACATTGCAAAAACGGACTTTTGTCCAATTCTTAAAATTCAAGTAAATCGATTATACTCCACAATCCATTGAATTGTCAAGTAAATTAAAAAAAAATTTTTTCGACAATTTTTTTTAATTTTTACCAAAAAAAACCTTAAACACATTAGCATCAATACTTAAAAGGATTTTTAAAAAAATAAAAATAAAAAATAAAAATCGCTATAACATGCAAAAAATCAGCATTCTTTAGAATTTATTAAAAACATTTATTCATTTTTGACAAAATCTAAAATAGGTTGTAATATTTCTGTAACATAAGAAAGTTATCCACAGTTTTTTGAAAAGTTATCCACAGGAAAAATTTTTTTTCCACAATTTTATTGACTTCTCGACAAAAAATCTGCTATTATATGGGGGTACCAAAAAAAGAGATTTTTTAAAAACAACATTTTTCAAAATATTGTTCGTAAAAATTTAACTTTTTTTACACACATATTACAAAGTTATCAACAGTTGTGGATAACTCTGTGGATAACTTTTGTGGACAATTTTATAGAAAGGATGAAATATAGATGGAGATTGACAAAGACGAACTTTTAGTAAGAATCAAAGACACATTAAAAGGCGAAGTCTCATCAATTTCCTATGACACATGGATTAGCTCTTTAGGAATTAAAAGCATTGATGATAGCAATATAGTTTTCACCACTTTGTCTGAATATCAAAGAGACTTCATCGAAAATCGATTTAAAGATCTACTTTTCAACACAATAAAATTCATTACTAACAAAGAATACACATTTTCTGTAATCGATTTATCAAAAAATGAAGATGGAGAAGAAGGAGATATAATAACAGACACAACATCAAATGTTCCAGAATCAGAATTAGAATCAAATCATCAAACATTAAATCCCAAATACACATTTGATACATTTGTCGTAGGAAGCAATAACAGATTCGCACATGCAGCAGCATTAGCAGTTGGAAACGAACCCGGAAAATCTTATAATCCGCTATTTTTATATGGTGGCGTAGGATTAGGCAAAACTCACTTAATGCATGCCATAGGAAATAGAATCATTGAAGAAAATCGAAAAGCCAATGTTCTATACGTCACATCAGAAAAATTCACAAACCAACTGATTAATTCATTTAAAGACAACAAAACTGAAATGTTTAGAAACAAATATCGAAACATTGATGTTTTACTAATTGATGATATTCAGTTCATAGCAGGAAAAGATAGAGTGCAAGAAGAATTTTTCCACACATTTAACACATTAAGAGAAGATGGAAAACAAATTATAATTTCCAGTGATACACCACCAAGAGATATACAATTCTTAGAGGACAGATTAAAATCAAGATTTGAATGGGGATTACTAGCAGACATCTCCTGCCCAGATTACGAAACACGTCTAGCAATATTAAGAAAAAAAGCTCAAGATGAAAGAATCATAATAGATGATTCAATATTATCAAATATAGCAGCCACTATTGATTCAAATATTCGTGAACTCGAAGGTGTTTTCAACAAAATAGTAGCAAGAGCAGCACTAACACATAGTCCAATAACCATGGAACATGCAGAACTAATAATAAACGAATTCAAACTAAAAAGCGAAAAAGTTATATCAAGCGATTTTATCAAAGAAACTGTTGCAAAATATTTCAGCATAAATAAAAACGATTTAGCTAGTGAAAAAAGATCAAATGACATAGCTTTTCCTAGACAAATAGCAATGTTCCTATGTAGAGATGTAGCAAATATGTCCTTTCCACAGATAGGAAAAGATTTTGGAGACAGAGATCACTCAACAGTAATGCATGCATATAACAAAATCAAAAAAGAAGTAAAAGATAAAAATAATACCAAGTTAATTGTGGAAAGTGTGAAAAACATAATCACAAGTGAAGAAGATTAGGCGGCTGTAAATAAATATTTTATTTTTGAAATCTATGTTTGGAAAAATTTATGTTTGGAAAAAAACGAGCCAGCTTTACTTACGGAAAAGGCCTGTTGGTTATCCACATACTACTGTGGAAAGTGTGTGGATAAACTGTTGATAACTAAGTTTTCCACAAAAAAGTTATCCACATGTGGAAACGGTGTGGATAAAATCGACAGTTTTCCACAATTTTATACACAGGCATTTTACTAGGGACACTAAGTTTCCACATAGTTTTCCACAGTTTCCACAACACCTAATACTACTACTACTAAATATATTATATATATTATAATAAATATAGAGGAGGAAAAAAAATGAAAATCGTATGTTACAAAGAAAATATGATTAAAGCTATTAATTCCGTAGTAAAAGGAGTAGCATCTAAAACTACAATGCCTATACTAGAAGGAATACTTATACAAACAAATGATAACGAAGTAAAACTAACAACATATGACCTAGAATTAGGAATAGAATATGTTATAGAATGTGATGTAAAAGAACAAGGAAGTACAGTAGTAAATGCTACAATGTTTAGTGAAATAATAAGAAAATTACCAGATACAGAAATTTATATAACATTAAACGAAAAAAATATACTAGAAATAGAATGTGAAGGATCACATTACAAATTAGCAACAATGAATCCAGATGAATTCCCAGAACTACCAAAAATAGAAGTAGAAAATTCAATCGAACTAGAACAAAACACACTAAAAAATATGATTAAGAAAACAATTTTTGCAGTAAGTACAGAAGAAAGTAGGCCAATATTTACAGGATGTTTAATCGAAACAGAAAACAATAAACTAAATATAGTCGCAGTAGATGGATTTAGATTAGCACTAAGAAGTGTATATCTAACACAAAAAACAAATGACTTTAATGCAGTAATACCAGGAAAAACACTAAATGAAGTAAACAAAATATTATTAGATTCATTTGAACCAGTAAAAATAGGAATTTCAAAAAATCAAGCATTATTTGAAATGGATAAATGTAAAGTAGTAACAAGAATCTTAGATGGAGAATTTTTAAATTACAAAAATGTTATACCAAATTCATGGGAAACAAGGATAAGAGTAAATCGTTCAAATTTACAAGATTGCTTTGAAAGAATAAGTTTAATATCATCATCAAGTGTAGAAAAAGAAAAAAAATATCCAGTAAAAGTAGTTGTAGATATAGGAAAAGTAACTATATCATGCACAAACCAAACAGGTGATGCAAAAGAAGAGCTATTTATTTCAACAGAAGGAAAAAATCTAGAAGCAGGATTCAATCCAAAATATTTCTTAGATAGCTTAAAAGTAATAGATGACGAAGAAGTTTTCGTAGAATTTGGAAGCAGCATATCACCATGTCTAATAAAATCTACAGAAAATAATGATTATGTATATATGATTTTACCAATAAGGATAAAAGAAGATTAATAAAATAAAAAAGAAGCTAATAAAAAAATAGCTTCTTTTTTTGTGCTATAAAAAATTGAAAAAAATAGAAAAAATTAGAATAAAATCGAAAAAAATAGAAAAAAAGAGGAAACAATAAGAAAATGAAAAATAGAAAAATACTAAAAAAGGAAAAAGCAAAATTAAAATCAAAAAAATTAGAATAAATTAGAAAAAAATCAAAAAAAAGAGAAAAAAAGAGGAAACAATAAGAAAACAAAAAATAGAAAAATATTAAAAAAGGAAAAAGCAAAATTAAATTCAAAAAAATTAGAATAAATTAGAATAAAATCGAAAAAAATAGAAAAAAAGAGGAAACAATAAGAAAACAAAAAATAGAAAAATATTAAAAAAGGAAAAAGCAAAATTAAATTCAAAAAAATTAGAATAAATTAGAATAAATTAGAATAAAATCAAAAAAAAGAGAATAAAGGAGAAAATAATAAGAAAATGAAAAATAGAAAAATATTAAAAAAGGAAAAAGTAAAATTAAATTCAAAAAAATTAGAATAAATTAGAATAAAATCGAAAAAAAGAGAATAAAAGAGAATAAAAGAGAAAATAATAAGAAAATGAAAAATAGAAAAATACTAAAAAAGGAAAAAGCAAAATTAAATTCAAAAAAATTAGAATAAATTAGAATAAAATCGAAAAAAAGAGAATAAAAAAGGAAATAATAAGAAAATAAAAAAGCAAAAATTATAAAAAAGTCACGAAAATAAAAATAAATAAAAAAATAAAATTAAATAAATAAATTATATTATAAAAAAATAAATTAAAATAAAAAGAAAATAATAAAAAAAATACAAAAAATAAAAAAAAATTAAAAAATAGGTAGAAAACTGTGGAAAACTATTCATAAAACTACAAGATAAAAATAAAATAATAATAAAAAAATAGAAAAAATCAGAATAAATTAGAATAAAATCGAAAAAAAGAGGATAAAAGAGGAAACAATAAGAAAATAAAAAATAGAAAAATACTAAAAAAGGAAAAAACAAAATTAAATTCAAAAAAATTAGAATAAATTAGAATAAAATCGAAAAAAAGAGAATAAAAGAGTAAATAATAAGAAAATAAAAAGCAAAAATTATAAAAAAGTTACGAAAATAAAAATAAGTAAAAAAATAAAATTAAATAAATAAATTATATTATAAAAAAATAAATAAAAATAAAAAGAAAATAATAAAAAAATTTTAAAATAAAATAAAAAATATGCAAAAAACTGTGGAAAACTATTTCTAAAAAACCAAATAAAAAGCAAAAAAAATAAAAATTTATAAAATAAAACGGAATTTATAAAAAATAATGAAATAAAAATTTAATAGGAAAGAAAAAAAGAATCTTTCCTATTAATCTGAAAAGCCAATAACAATTTTAATTAAGAATAATATATCTAATATTTAAACCTAATATATATTACTATATAAATAAGTCTGATACCACATATATTAATCAGTTGCTCGAATATTAAAACACTAAAAAATAAATAAATTCATCCTAAAATGACTAATAATAGCCATAATAAAATATAAAAATAATCTTAGCTCTAATATATTACATATATTAGAACCATGCGGAAATATAAAACACAGCTTACATACACATAATATATTCTTCTCGCCGACATATAAAAATATTAAAATAAACACATTTATACATCTTGGTCCGAATAATAATGAACTAATAAAAATCCATTACTACTCTTGGCTCAACTGTTATCAACCTTACAATAATATTATAGACAGAAATAAAAAAAATATACAAAAAATTAAAAAAATTTTTAAAATAAAAATTATAAATAAAAAAGTAATGATCTAAAAATAAAGCATTTAAAGAAATATGAATAAAGTAATTTTAGAAAAAGTCGTGAAAATAAAAATAAATCAAAAAATAAAAACAAATAAATAAATTATATAATAAAAAAACAAATCAAAATAAAAAGAAAATAATAAAAATTTTTAAAAAACAGAAAAAAATAAAATGAAAAATAAAAAAAGGTAAAAAAACTGTGGAAAACTATTTATAAAATATAAAGTTAAAAGAAAATAATAATAAAAAAAGCAAAAATTTAATAAAAATCAAATAAATTATAAAATAAGAGAATAAAGAAATAAATATAGAAAATGAAAAAATTAAAATTATAAAAAAGTCACGAAAATAAAAATAAATAAAAAAATAAAATTAAATAAATAAATTATATTATAAAAAAAGTAATTCAAATAATAAGAAAATAATTAAAAATAAAAAATAAAATATAAAAAGAAAATAAAAATTGCAAAAAACTGTGGAAAATCAATTCAAAAAACAAACAAAAAAGGAAAAAAATTAAGAATAAAAATAAAATATAAAAAAGGTATAGCCAAAAAAGAAAAAAAATGATATAGTATATAAAAAACAAAAAGCGGTGAAAAAAATGTGGATAAAAAAAATAGAACTAAAAAATTTTAGAAATTATAAAAGTCAAAAAATAGAATTAGCTAAAAATATAAACGTTTTATATGGAGAAAATGCGCAAGGAAAAACTAACATAATAGAATCAATATTTTTATGTAGTATGGGAAAATCTTTTAGAGCTAAAAAAGATAAAGAAATGATAAAAATAAATGAAGATAGTTGTTCCGTAGAAGTTGAATATGAAAAATCAGATAGAGAAGGAAAAATAAAAATAGAAATAGGAAATAAAAAAAATATTTTTATTAATGATATTAAAATAAAAAAAATAAGTGAATTATTAGGAAAAATTAATATTGTAATTTTTACACCAGATGATATAGAAATAATAAAAGGTGGGCCAGATCAAAGAAGAAAATTTTTAGATATTATGATCAGCCAGCTAAGGCCAAATTATATACATATATTATCATTATATCAACAAACAATAGAACAAAGAAATAATTATTTAAAACAAATTAAAGAAGAGCAAAAAGATGAAAATCTGTTAGAAATATGGGATGAAAAATTAGCGGAATATGCAATAAAAATATGTGAATATCGAAAAGAATTTATAGAAAAACTAAAACCAAAAATAGAAAATTTGCATAAAAAAATAACAAATAATAAAGAAGAAATAAAAATAGAATATATAACAGAATGTTTAGACAAAAAAATATATTTAAATTTATTAAAAGAAAGAAGAAAATTAGATATTTTAAAAGGATTTACAACAAAGGGTATACATAGAGATGATTTTGTGATATATATAAATGGGAGACAATTAAATATTTACGGATCACAAGGACAACAAAGAACTTCAATATTAACATTAAAACTAGCAGAGTTAAATTTAATATATGACGAAATTGGTGAATATCCAATTTTATTGCTAGATGATTTTATGTCAGAACTTGATAAAAATAGAAGAGAAAGTCTAATACAACATATAAAAGAAACACAAGTAATAATTACATGTACTGACAAATTAGCACTTGAAAATTTTGAATATTTAGAATATAATGTTAAAGAAGGAAAAATAATAAACTAAAAAGTGGGAGGAAAACAAAATGGAAAAATACCAACACAAATATGGTGCAGAACAAATACAAGTATTAGAAGGACTAGAAGCCGTAAGAAAAAGACCAGGAATGTATATAGGAAGTACATCTGTTAGAGGTCTACATCATATGGTATATGAAATAGTTGATAACGGAGTTGATGAGGCACTAGCAGGATACTGTACAGAAATTAATGTTATAATAGAAAAAGGAAATATTATAACAGTAATAGATAATGGTAGAGGAATACCAGTAGAAATACATCCAAAAACACATATATCTACGGCAGAAACAGTTTATACTGTTTTACATGCAGGAGGAAAATTTGGTGGAGATAGTGGGTACAAAGTTTCTGGAGGATTACATGGAGTTGGTGCATCAGTAGTAAATGCACTATCAACATGGACAGAAGTAACAATCCAAAGAGATGGCGGAATATTTGAGATGAAATTCGAAAAAGGAAAAACTGTTGAAAAATTAAAAAGAATTGGAGATTCTAAAAAAACAGGAACAAAAGTTAGATTTCTAGCAGATAATACAATATTTGAAAGTTTAGAATATGAATATGAAGTATTAGAAAAAAGATTAAGAGAAATAGCGTTTTTAACAAAAGGATTAAAAATTACAATAGAAGATCAAAGAGAAGAAACACCAAAAAAAGCAGAATTCTGTTATGAAGGAGGATTAATTTCTTTTGTAGAGTATTTAAATAAAAATAAAGAAAAAATCCATCCAACACCAATATATATAGAAAAAAAAGGAGAAGTACCAGTAGAAATAGCTATTCAATATACAACAGCATACTCAGAAAATATTTATACATTTGTTAATAACATAAACACTATTGAAGGAGGAACACACTTAGAAGGATTCAAAAGAGCATTAACAAAAGTATTTAATGATTATGCAAGAAGTCATAATATATTAAAAGAAAAAGATAGCAATCTACAAGGTGAAGACATTAGGGAAGGTATAACAGCAGTAATCTCAGTAAAAGTAAAAGAGCCACAATTTGAGGGACAAACAAAAACAAAATTAGGAAACAGTGAAGTAACAGGAGTTGTTCTAAGCATGGTAAATGAAGCATTATCAACATTTTTAGAAGAAAATCCACAAGTAGCAAAAGCAATACTAGAAAAATGTGTAAGTGCATCAAGAGCAAGAGAAGCAGCAAGAAAAGCAAGAGAATTAGTAAGAAAGAAAAGTAGTCTAGAAACATCAACATTACCAGGTAAACTAGCAGATTGCAGTAGTAAAATAGCAGATGAATGTGAAGTATATATAGTCGAAGGAGACTCAGCTGGAGGAAGTGCAAAACAAGGAAGAGATAGAAAATTCCAAGCAATTTTACCATTATGGGGAAAAATGCTAAATGTTGAAAAAGCAAGAGCAGACAAAATTTACGGAAATGATAAATTAAATCCAGTAATTGTAGCTATAGGAGCCGGAATAGGAGCAGACTTTGACATTACAAAAATAAGATATGGAAAAGTAATAATAATGGCAGATGCAGATGTAGACGGTGCCCATATTAGAACATTACTATTAACATTCTTCTTTAGATACATGAGACCATTAATAGAAAATGGAAATGTATATTTAGCTCAACCACCACTATATAAATTATCTAAGAAAGGAATGGAAGACATTTATTGTTATACAGATGAAGACCTAGCAAAAGCATATAAAGACTTAGAAGCTAAGGGAATAGAAAGAAGCACATTAGGACTTCAAAGATATAAAGGTTTAGGAGAAATGAACCCAGAACAATTATGGGAAACAACAATGGATCCAGATAAAAGAATTTTAGTAAAAGTAACAATGGACGATGCAATTAAAGCAGATGAAATATTTACATTACTAATGGGAGACGAAGTAGAACCAAGAAGAGAATTTATTCAACAAAATGCAAAATATGTTACAAACTTAGATATATAATAATATATGGATATTAATAGAAAATCTATTAATATTCTATTTTTTTAGATATTTTTGGGCACGTACTAAAAAAAGACCAATGTTTTTATGGACGGAGCTAAAAATAAATAGAAAAAATAATAAATAAATAATGATCAAAATAAAAAATTTAATAGGAAAGAAAAAATAATCTTTCCTATTAATTTGAAAAGCCAATAACAATCTTAGCTAAGACTAATATATCTAATATTTAAACCTAATATATATTACTATATAAATAAGCCGGATACCACATATATTAATCAGTCACTCGACTATTAAAACACCATAGAATAACTATATTCATCCGTAATAGGACTAATAATAACCATAATAAAATATAAAAATAATCTTAGCTCGAATATATTACATATATTACAACCATGACGAAATATAAAGCACAGCTTACATACACATAATATATTCTTCTCGCCGACATATAAAAATATAAAAAATAAACACCTTTATACATCTTTGTCCGAATAATAATGAACTAATAAAATCCATTATTACTCTTGGCTCAACTGTTATTAACCTTACAATAATATTATGAACTAAAATAAAAAAAATATACATAAAAATAAAAAAAATTTAAAAAATTAAAATTAAAAAAATAAATTAAATAAAAAAATAAAATTAAATAAATTATATTATAAAAAAAATAAATAAAAATAAAAAAAATTTAAAGAATTAAAATTAAAAAAATAAATTAAATAAAAAAATGCAAAAATAAATAAAAATTAAAATTATAAAAAAGTCACGAAAATAAAAATAAATAAAAAAATAAAATTAAATAAATAAATTATATTATAAAAAAAATAAATAAAAATAAAAAGAAAATAATAAAAAAGATTTTTTAAAATATAAATTAAAATAAAAACTGTGGAAAAATAGTCAAAAAAATACAAGAAAATTGAAAAACAAAAAAATAAATTAATTGAAAGTCGAGTTTTGTCGAAATTTTTTTATTGACAGAAGTAATAATAGATAGTAAAATTGCCCAAAAGAGAGGTGAGGAAAATAAAAGAACAAAATGTAAAAGAATGGCTCCCAATAGAAAAAATATATGAAGATGGAATAATAAAATTAAAAAATAACAATTATTTAAAAATATTAAAAATAATGCCAATTAATTATAATTTAAAATCAGAATTAGAAAAAAAATCAATAATTAATTCGTATAAAATTTTTTTAAAAACATGTAATTTTCCGGTACAAATTTTAATTCAAAGTAAAAAAGAAAAATTAGATGATCATATATTAAAAATCCAAAAAAATATAGAAAAAAATAAAAAAATAAAAGATATTGCTGAAGAATATATTAAATATATTAAATCAATAAATTTATCGAAAAAATCATCCACTAAAGAATTTTATATAATTATTAATAATGAAAAAAATAATCAAAAAAATAATATAGAAATAGAAGAAATAATAAAAAACGAATTAAATGAAAAATATTTTAAAATCAAAGAATGTTTATCAAGATGTGGAAATTCAGTTCAAGAAGTGTCAGAAAAAACAGAAACTATAAAAATTTTATTCTCATTTTTAAATACCAGAAAAAATTTATCAAGTTAAAACATATAAGAAAATAAGTATAAAAGACAAACAAAAATTCTAAAATAAATAAATAAACAACTAAAAACAAGTAAACATAAAATCTAAATATCAGTTAAAAATAAGAATTAAACAATATTAAAAAAAACAAAAATCCGTATAAAAAATGAGTAAAGATTAAATAAAAAACAGAACAAAAAAATAATAAAAACACATATAAAAAATAAAACTAATAGATGTAAAAAAGAAGTTTACAATAAGATTTGAAAAGTAAACCAAATATAGAAAGGAGGGTATGGCTACAAAGTCATAAAAAATAAAGATGAAAGAAGAAAAAAATATTTATAATGGCATAACAAAAATAGAAGAAGAAATTTATCCAGCTTATATAAATTTAAAAAATTCAAAATACATAGAAATAGATAATTTATATTATGCAGGATTAATTTGTGTAGATTATTATAGAGAGCAAACAGATTTAATATTAAAAACATTAATAGAAACAAATATTAATATGAATATTTCAATTTTTTATGAAAAACAAGATTCATATAAAACAATAAAAGATTTAACATATCATATAGGAAATGTAGGAGTAGAATTAAAAGAAAGTAATGAAAATAGGCAAGATATAGATATAGCAGCATTTACATATAATGATGCAAAATATATAAGAAAAGAAATGCAACTAAATAATGAAGATTTATATTTTTTATATGTATATATAATTATTTATGATACAGATTTAAAAAAATTAGAATATTACTTAAATAAAATTGAAGGAATAACACAAAGTAAAGGAATACAAACAAGAAGAGCAAATTTTAGAGAAGAAGAAGTATTTTTAGCAACATTACCATTTATGGAAAATAAAGAAATAATAAAAGAAGCAGCAAGAAGAAATATTTTAACAAGTGGATTATTATCAACATATCCATTTATTTCATCAACAATATTTGATTCAGAAGGAATATTTATAGGAACAAATATTTATAATAATTCAATGGTATTTATAGATAGATATAATACACAAAAATATAAAAATGCAAATATGTGTATATTTGGAACAAGTGGAGCAGGAAAATCATTTTATACCAAATTGTTAATATTAAGATATAAATTAATAGGAATAAAACAATATATAATAGATCCAGATAGAGAATACAGTAATATCTGCAAAGAACTTGAAGGAACTTTGATAAAAATAGGACCGACAGCAGAAACATATATAAATGTACTAGAAATAAGAAAAGAAAGTATTGAAGAAGGAGAAAAAGGATATTTAGCAACAAAAATATCAAAATTAATAGGTTTTTTTAATTTAATATTTGGAGAATTAAATGAAGAAGAAAAAGCATTGATAGAAGAAAAATTGATAGAAACATATAATAGAAAAAACATAACTTTTGATGATGACACACTTTATAAAAAAAATAAAAATAAAATATTAAAAGAATTTAAAGAATCAAATGACATGCCAATTTTAAGAGATTTATATGAAATATTAGGAGAAGATGAAAGAACAAAAAAATTTAAAATAAAATTAATACCATTTATAGAAGGATCGATGAAATTTTTTAATAATTATACAAATATAGAAATAAATAATGAATTAATAGTAGCTGATATTTATGACTTAGGAGAAGAAAATATACAATATGGAATGTATCTATTTACAGATATTTTCTGGGATAAAATAAAAGAAAATAGAAATGAAAAAAAAGCAATATATTTAGATGAAATTTGGAGATTAATAGGAGTAACATCAAATAAAAATGTTGCAAGTTTTATATATAAAATATTTAAGACAATAAGAAAATATGGAGGAAGTAGTGTGGCAATAACACAAGATATATCAGATATATTTAGTTTAGAAAACGGAACATATGGAAAAAGTATTTTAAATAATTCAAGTATAAAAACATTTTTTTCTTTAGAAGAAGAAAATATAAAAATATTAGGTGAATACACAAATTTATCAGAACAAGAAAAAGTAGAAATAAAATCATTAAAAAGAGGAGAGTGTTTAATGTTTGTTGGAGATGATCATATATTAACAAAAATAGAATCATCAGAAATTGAAAAAAAAATAATAGAAGAAAAAAACAAATAAAAAAGAAAGGAATTTATTAAATGTGAAAAATATAATTACAGCAATAAATAATCCAGAATTAAATAATGAAATAAAAAAAGAAAAAAATCTAAAAATATTAAATAAAGATATAATTTATAAAGAAGGAATAATAGAAGCATTAGAAGAAAAAAAAGATGTTAATTTAATTATTATAAATTATGATTTACCAGGAAAAATGGAAATAGAAGAATTAATAAATAAAATAAAAAAATTAAATGAAAAAATAGAATTAATATTTATAATAGAAAAAGAAGATATAGAAAAAGAACAAAAATTAAAAAATTTAAATATAAAAAATATTTATTATAATAATAAAATAAATAAGGAAAAATTGATAGAAATTATAAAAAAAGAAAAAAATAATAAAGAAGAAGAATTACAAGAAGAAATAAATAAATTAAAAAGAATAATAGAAAATAATAAAAAAGAAAAAAAATTTAAAAATATAAAAAATAAAATAAAAACAAAAATAATAGAAATAAAAAATAATAAAAAAACAGAAATAAAAAAAATTAAATTAAAAAAGGAAAATAATAAAATAAAAAATACAATAATAATTAATGAAAATGAAAAAAATGAAGGAAGTGAAATAATTCTAAAAATAGCTAAAAAAGCAGAAAAAAGTAATAAAAAAATATTAATAATTGATATTAATTTAGAAAATAAAATAGTGCAAAATATTTTTAATAAAAAAAATATAGATAAAAAAATAAATAAGAAAATAAAATACATAGAAAATTCGGGACAAAAAAATATAGAAAAAAAGATAGAAAATGCATTGTTTATAAAAATAAATAAAAATATAAATTTAATAACTGGATTAAATTATTATAAAAATAAAAACGAAGAAAAATACATTAATAAAATAATAAATCTAATTCAAAAAAATTCAAAAAAATATTATTTAATTATTATTTATTTTTTTGAAAAAAAAGAAGACGAAAAAATAAAAAAAGAATTAAATAAAAAAATAGAAAAAAATATATTTATTATTTCAAATAATTATGCAGAAATAAAAAAAATAAAAGAAAAATTTAAAATAAATAATTTTTTAGAAAATAAAAAAACATATATTTTTGTAAAAAAAGAAAAAAATAAAATAAATAAATCAATAATAAAAAATATATTAAAAAAACAAAAAATAATAACAAAAATATAAATAAAAAATACAAATAAAGAAAGAGGTAATTATGGAAATAGAAAAAAATAATAAAATAGAAATAAAAAATGAATTAGTAAATGAAAAAAGTCAAAAAAATTTTTTAGAAAGTACATTAGGAAAAACAATTAATACAGCAATTGATATTGGAATAAGAGCATTGTTACCAGACTTTATAGATGAACAAGTTATTAATATAAAAAATAATTTAATAAAAAATGGACTAAAAGAAGGAATAAATAAAACTATAGATGATGCCATAGATATAGGGAAAAGCACAATAGGAATTGTAACAGGAAATTTTGAAAATGTAAATCAAATGCAAACAGCAGTAAAAACAGGAGGAATAATTGATGGAATATCTACATTGTTAGATACTGTTGTAAATAAAGTACAAAGCAAAGGTCTTATAGATTATAATGTAGCAAGGACAATAAAAGAAGGAAAAAATATTATATTAAATAATGTAGAAAGTAATATAGAAAAAACTTTTACAGACCAAATAAAATCTGCAGAATATACAAATAAATATATAAACAATTGGAAAAATTATTATGAAAATAAAAATTTTGAAGGAATGGAAAAAGAATATCAAAAAATAAAAAAAGAACTAAAAAATTTAGTACCAATGGAAAAAACGATAAATCAAGCAAGAACAATAGAAAATCTACATATATTTATAAAAAATAATGGACAAAATTTTAATTTATCAAATGAAGCAATTGAATTAGCTGAGAAATTAAAATAAAAAAATGAAAAATGTTGATACATTCTAAGTATAAAAATAAGTTTAACTAAAATATGAAATATTAATTGTAATATAGCAGTTAGTATTTTAAAATTTTTTAATAAGAATAAAAACGGGCTAGCCTAATCATTGCTACAGTTCGGTAAGAAATAATAAAAACATAGTATCTCACTTATGTAATAAAATTGTAATTAAAATTTAATATCTATTTTTAAAAAAATTTTAAAAAAATTTTTGGGTATAAATACCGAGAAATAAACAAAATTAAGTCGAAATTACTTGCAAAATTCCATTTGTTTTAGTATAATACACATATAGGAAAAACTAAGAAAAAAGGGAAAAAGATTGAAAAAATCCTTTTCCACCCAGATAATCTTAAGGAAGGAATGAGATAAAAATGGAAGAAAGACAAGAAAGACGAGACGGAAAAATCATAGAAAGAGACATCGAAAAAGAAATGAGAACAGCCTACATCGACTATGCCATGAGTGTTATCGTATCACGTGCATTACCAGATGTAAGAGATGGACTAAAACCAGTACACAGAAGAATTTTATACTCTATGCATGAAGATGGTATTACAGCAGACAAAGCATATCGTAAATGTGCCAACACAGTAGGATCAGTACTAGGAAGATATCATCCACATGGAGACAGTTCAGTATATGACGCAATGGTTAGGCTAGCACAAGATTTTACAATGAGATATCCATTAATAGATGGACATGGAAACTTTGGTTCTGTAGATGGTGACGGAGCAGCTGCTATGAGGTATACAGAAGCAAGAATGGCAAAAATTTCAGAATACATGTTAACAGATATTGAAAAAAATACAGTAGACTTTATGCCAAACTATGATGATAGATTACAAGAACCAACAGTATTACCAGCAAGAATACCAGAATTATTAGTAAATGGTTCATCAGGAATAGCCGTAGGAATGGCAACAAACATACCACCACATAATTTAAAAGAAGTAATAGATGGAATAATAAAAATAATAGATGATGACAATGTAACAGATGAAGATTTAATGCAAATCATAAAAGGACCAGATTTCCCAACGGGAGCAACAATAATGGGAACAGAAGGAATAAGACAAGCATATAAAACAGGAAGAGGAAAAGTCCTAATGAGAGCAGAAGCAGAAATAGAAGAAATGAGCGGAAATAGACAAAAAATAATAGTAACATCATTACCATATCAAGTAAATAAAGCAAAATTAGTAAAAACAATATCAGATTTAACAAAAGAGAAAAAGATAGAAGGAATATCAGAAGTAAGAGACGAATCAGACAGAAAAGAAAAAACAAGAGTAGTAATAGAATTAAAAAGAGATGCAAATGCACAAGTCGTACTAAATCAATTATACAAACATACACAAATGCAAGAAACATTTGGAATAATTATGTTAGCATTAGTAAATGGAGTGCCAAAAATCTTAACATTAAGACAAATATTAGACTGCTATATAGAGCATAGAAAAGAAGTAATACTAAGAAGGACACAATTTGATTTAGACAAAGCCCTAGCAAGAGCACACATTTTAGAGGGATTAAAAATAGCATTAGACAACATAGATGAAGTTATAGAAATAATACGTTCATCATATGATGATGCAAAAGAAAGATTGATGAAAAGGTTTGGTTTATCAGATATACAAGCACAATCTATTTTGGATATGAGATTAAAAACATTATCAGGCTTACAAAGAGAAAAAATAGAAAATGAATATAACGAATTATTGCAACTAATAGCACATTTAAGAGATATATTAGCAAGTGAAAGATTAGTATTTGATATAATCAAAGAAGAATTAATAGAGATAAAAACAAAATTTGGAGATGACAGATTAACAAAAATAGTACCAGCAGAAGGAGAATTCCTAGTTGAAGATCTAATTAAAGAAGAACAAACAGTTATAGCCCTAACACATTTTGGATACATAAAAAGAATGCCAATAGACACATATAAAAGTCAAAAACGTGGAGGAAAAGGAATAACAGGAATAGCAACAAGAGCAGAAGATTTTGTTAAAAAAATATTTATAGCATCAACACATGACACAATATTATTCTTTTCAAATAAAGGAAAATTATATAAATTAAGAGGATATGAAATACCAGAAGCAGGAAGAACAGCAAAAGGAACAGCAATAGTAAATCTATTAAGTTTAGACCCAGGAGAAAAAATATCAGCAGTAATACCAATCCAAAACTTTGCAGAAGGAAAATATCTATTAATGGGAACAAAAAGAGGATTAATCAAAAAGACAGCATTAACGGAATACAACTCTAGCAAAAAAACAGGATTACAAGGAATAACACTAAAAGAAGATGACGAATTAATAGCTGTAAGACTAACAGATGGAGAAGATAATGTAGTATTAGTTACAAGAAACGGATTATGTATAACATTTGATGAAAAAGATGTACGTCCAATTGGAAGAATATCACAAGGAGTTATAGGAATTAGACTAGAAAGTGATGACGAAGTAATAGGAATGGAATCTATAATTAGAGGAGGAAAAGCAACACTACTTGCAATAACTGAAAATGGATTTGGAAAACGTACAGAATTAGACGAATATAGAGTACAGTTAAGAGGAGGAAAAGGTGTAGTAACATACAAAATTACTCCAAAAACAGGAAAAATAGTAGGTGTAAGAATAGCAAATGATGATGAAGATGTAATGTTAATTACTGATACCGGAACAATCATAAGAATAAAAATAAAAGATATTAGTATTTTAGGAAGAGCAACACAAGGTGTTACATTAATGAGAACATCAGATGGAGGAAAAGTTGTAAGCATAGAAACTTTAACACCAGAGATGCAAGAAGAAGAATAAAAATCCTCCGGCTTAGCCGGAGGTATTTTACTCATAACGCCCATAGGGCTATGTTACAAGCAGAGCCTCAAGGCTCTTAGCTGTTCCGACACATGCGTCTCTTATGACCCGTTAAACGGGTCTTTATATTCTTTTATTGATATTTGATCATACATCATATCCTCTTGCAATTGATTTCTTACATATTCTGCTATTCTTTTTGCATTTTTACCTACCGTGTCTACATAGTAGCCACGGCACCAAAAACTTCGCTGCCCAAATTTGTATTTCAAATTTGACCACCTCTGGAAAATTATGAGGCTGCTTTTGCCCTTTAATATTCCCATATATTTTGATACTGATAACTTCGGTGGTATTTCTACAAACATATGCACATGATCTGGGCATACTTCAGCCTCTATAATTTTCACTCCCTGCCAATCTGAAATATCTCTTAATATTTTTCCTATTTCTAATCTTTTCTGCCCATAGAAAATTTTTCTCCTATATTTTGGTGTAAACACTATATGATATTTGCAATTCCATTTTGTATGTGATAAACTTGAAACTGTATCATATGTAGTGCTTTTCTCTTTAGTTTTTTCTTCATTTATACTATTCATGATACACAACTCCTTTTATTTATTTTTTCATTTATGCGTCGAAACATAATGATATTATAACATAAAAGGAGTTGTTTTTTACATAGCTAAAGCCTATGTTACTACCGGCATAGCCGGAAGTTTTATTACAATAAAATTAGGGTGTTTTTTGGGGGAGGACTCCAAAAACACCCTAAAATTTTGGAAGACGAGGCTAATGCTTTTGGGGACGGAGGAAAAAAACACTGCCAAGGTAGTGTTTTTTTCCTCCGTCCCCAAAAGCATTAACTAATTCTAATTATCTATTTTTTAATCTCAAATCTTCACCAAAGAAATAATAAATATCATAATAACCAGCAATTCTAGAACCAATTCTATCTTGATAAATAGAAAAAATATCATTCATATTCAAATTAGTAGAAATAATAGTTTTAGTAATATGATTGTTAAGGTTTAAAATACGAGTATTAACAATAGTAAAAAGTTCACTCAATTTTAAAGAATTAATAGTTTCAGTACCTAAGTCATCAATTATTAATAAATCAGCCTCGAGAACAGACTGTATTAAATTTTCACTTGTAGATTTGTTCTTCCCAAACTTAAAATCTATTACGCTTTCAAGTAATACAGGAGCTGTTTGATACAAAACAGTTTTTCCTTTTTGCAATAATTCAGAGGCAATACAATTTGACATAAAAGTCTTACCGTAAACCAGTAGCACCTGTAAATAAAAGATTTTTAGATTCAGGATTATCAAAATTTTTAACAAATTCTATTGACTTATCTTTTATATTTTGAATATTTCTTCTAGGTGAAATATTAAATTTATATTTTGACAAATCAACTTCATCAGAAAAAAATAAATCATTAAAAGTATCAAAATTTTCTTTTTTTAAATTATACATATTAGATTTATTAAAAGAGATATTAAGAAGTTTTTGCTTTAAACAAGAACACATAATTGTATTAGAATTTTCATCAGTAATAAAACCTGTATCATTGCAAAATTTACACTCATAAAAAGGTTTAAAATAATCTAAAGAATATCCATTTTTTAATAAAATAAATTCTTTTTCAGATTTTAAATCTTTAATTTTCTTATTTAATTCATTAACATAAAAATCTCTTTTTTCAGGAGAAATCAAAATGCTTTTTGCACTTTGTATTCCTAAAGAATTAAGTTCATCATCAATTTCAAGTAAACGAGGAATTAATTTATAAATAAGCTCTTTACGCCTTTCCAAATCTAATTCCGCATTTACTTTTTTTTGTTCATATTCTCTCAAAAGAGAATTCAAGACATCATTTGCCATTATACCACAAACCTTCCTAATGCAAAAATTATAATTATTTTTCAATATTATTTCCACCTTGAATACCAACATTGGCATATAAAAAATCTAAATTATTGTATTCACGTTGCTCATGATTAGCTTTAGTAACTTTTGCTTTTAATTCCTTAGTATCTCTAATTTGTTTTTTACGTTGCTCTAAAAATGCATCAACTTCATCAGGAGTTTTTAAATTTCTATCATGCCAGTCAGTTATAATATTATTAATATAATCAAATGTTGGATTTTGTTTTAAAGTAGTCCTTTTTAAAGCAATTTCAATAACATTCATATCATATCCAAAATCTAAAACCCAATTTTCTATATAAGCTTCCTCATACTGAGTTAAACCAGAACGTTTACCAAGTTTTTTAGCAATCTCACGTTTTATAGAATTTAATCTTTCACGTTTTTGATAATAAGCATCTAAATCTGTCCAAGTATGTATTTTGTTATTTCCCCAAGCTTCTGCAACTGCTTGAACATAATTCTTATGAAGAGCAGAACGATTATAACAATAATCAAAAAGAGAAATCATAACTTGATCATCAAAATTATATTTTGTAAACCATATATCTATATCATTATACCAAGAAGGACCCATAATACCTTGAAAATACATATTATTAATATGATCAATTGCTTTAGCACGCTTCTGATTTTTTGAAGTTTTTTCAATAGTTTCTTTTGAAGGCATTAAATTAGGTTTATACAATTTATTAAGAGTAGATTCTTGTAAATCAACAATAACAAATCCAGTAGTTTTCTTAACAATAAGCTCTTGAGACTCCAAAAATTTAACACCATCATTAATAGTCTTAATAGGTAAATTAAGTTTTTTAGATAAATCATTTATTTTAATATCTTTTCCATATTTAGATAAAAAAATCATATATAAATAAATTTTTAGATAATCTCCAGATATTTGAGATAAATGTTCTGCAAAAAAAATATCTGGAATAGTTGTTTCTGAAAACAATAAAGCCTTCTCCTTTTGTTCCAACTTCATAATGAATCCCCTCTTTCATATGTTGTGAATAGATTATATCCTTTTTGAGTAAAAAATTCAATATGAAAGAGGGAAAAAATAAAAAAATGTCGAATGGATTTTAATAAAAGTTTATAAATCAATTATTATAATTTATATAAAATCATTTTTTATAAAAAAACAATTTTTGCTTAAGAACAAAAGAAAGTATATATCTAAAAACATAAACAAAATTTTCACCATTAAGTCCAGTAAAACTAATTAGTAAAAAAGGAAAACATAAAATTATAAATAAAAAAATTTTAAAATATAAATTATTAAAAAATAAATTAATAAATAAAAAAATTAAACCATCCCAAATTATATTTATAAAAATTGTTGTATAATCAATAAATCCTAAAAATTTATTTTTAAAATTATAATTTTTGGGAAAAATAAATTTCATAAAAAACACCTCTTCGAAAATAAAAAATTAATAAATAAAAATAAATTAAAAAAATTATTTCTTAAAATTCATAAAGTTATTAACACCTTGTGTAACATTTGTGGAAACACCACCAATAAATTCACGCACAAAAGAATTAACTTGAAGTAAAGCATAAATACCACCAATATAAATAAATTTAGTAAATAAATTAGAAGAATCATATCTCATAGAAAATAAGATTAATAATACAATAGACACAATTATTTGAATAAATAAAAGTGAAAATAAATTTCTAGCCCATGCCCTAAAAAACCAAGATAATGAGTTAGATGCCTTAGATAAAATAGCAAAAGGAGCAATTAAAATAAATATTTTAATAAGTATATATCTTAAAGAATAAGAAAAAACTAAACCCAATAATGACATAGACATAGTAGCTTTTAATAAACCATCTAAAGAAAAAATATTTAAAGATGAATTATCAATAGAAACACTATTATTAATTATCGAAATTAATTCAGAAAAACAAATCGACTTTCCAAATAATTGATTTCCTAAATCTCTGATTGCCAAAGTTATATAAGAATTAATATCTAAAATTTGTCCTAAAATAAAATAAGAAAAATTCATACATAATCCATAAATAATTAATTTAAAAATAAATGGAAAAGGTCTTTCAGATTCTATATAAGTAATATGAGAAATAAAATATTTAATAGAAAAATATAATAAAATTCCAAGCAATAAAGAATTAGCAATTAATAAAATTCCATTTGTAGTAGAAGTACCAAAAATTTTAGAAAAATAATTATCATGTAAAATATCTGAATTAATAAAAGTTAAATCATCTAAAATTCCATACAAACGATTATCAATAGAACTTAACAAAGTTTCGAAAATATAATTAATAGTATTTAATATAGTTTGTGTAATATTTGACTGATCCAAACTAGCCTCCTTTCAAACAAAAAATTAATATAAAAGTTAAACAAAAATACGACAAAAAAGTAAATATAATACAAGCTTAACATAAAATAGAGTAAACATAAAAATAAAAAACTAAGCAATAAGAGATTTAATTGCAGAAAGAATTAAATCAATGGCAAGTATGAAAGCGTAAGAGAATAGAGATCCTTTAATAATCTTTTTGCCCATTCGTATTCTTTCCTCATCACCAAAACTAAACTTCTTCATAAAAACTCCAGTACCAACTGCAACAGCAGCAGCTGGAGTAGCAATTTTTAATAACCAACTTTCAATTGTTTCAAATGCAGTATTAATTTTACTAATTAATTTTGGGTCACCTAAAGCGGCATAATTTTCTGTAAAATAAAAAATAAAAATAATTGTTAATAAAAAAGTAAAAATAAATAAAAATAATTTTTTCTTTTTTTTCATAATTTTAATATCATTCATAAGTACCTCCTAAATAAAATTAAATAAATAAAAATAAATTAAATAAATAAAAATAAATTAAATAAATAAAAATAAATTAAATAAATAAAAATAAATTAAATAAATAAAATAAATAAAATAAATTAAATAAATAAAATAAATTAAATAAATAAAATAAATTAAATTAACTAAATAAAAATAAATTAAATAAATAAAAAATAATTAAATAAATAAACAAAATAAATTAATAAAAAATATTATTTAAAATAAGGAAGCATTTTTATTTTTTGAGGAGGATAAATTTTTTTACCATCAGACAAAAAAGTCAAAGCAGAAAAAGTCTCCAAATTTTGAGTAAAAAATTTAGTATCAAAAATAAAATCATTTTGAATAACAGTACTATAAGATTCAGAAATATTAGAATTTTAAGAATTCAAAGTATTAGTTATGTAACTAAATTTTGTCTCTTTAGCACTCTCAGAAATGCTTTTAGAAATTTTTTCTTTATCCTCTTTCCCTAACTGCTTTTGCGCCTCCTCAATAGTAAAAATATCATCAGTTCTAAACCAAATTTTATTAACCAAATTCTGAATAATAACTTTAACACTAGCATCATCTTTAAGAGTATTTTTCAAAGAAGAATAACTTTGAGTAGAAACAATATTAATAGATTTAGCTTCTCTACTCATCGAAAAAAAATCAGCATCAGTTTTAGTACAAAACTTATCATATTCATCGCAAATAAAAACATTTTTTTTAGGGTTATTATTTGCCAAAAAAGACATAACCTCTGTTTGAAAATCCAATTTTAAATAAGCAGCAATAATCTTGGATAAAAAAGTATTTTCAGAAACATTAATATTTAAAACAACAATTTTGCCATTCTTAATAATATCAGAAAAGCCATCAAAATTTAATTTATTTCTAGGTGGACAAAAAGTAGAACAAACATCATAATCAGAAATAAAAACATTAGTAATACGGGTAATTTCAGAAATTAAAATATTTTTAGTACGTTCATCTAATTGAAAAAATTCTTTTTGAAAAAAATTCAAACATTCATTTAATTCATAAATATCGCGATTAGATAATTTAGACTCAAGAAATAAATCACGTAATTTTTGAATTTTTTCAGAATAATAAGAAAAATCTGTAATTAATTTATGAAGTTCAACAAAAGTAACATATCCATTATTATATAATCTGCATAATTTAATAGCCTCAGCTAAGATTTGTTCCGACTTATCTAACCAATAAGATTCAGAATTATTTTCTGAAAATAAAGTTAAAATAGTTTTTAAACGATTAGCTAAAATTTGAGGTTTCAAATTTGGCTTATCTAAAGGATTATAATAAACATTATTATATAGGGAAATAACAAACAAATCATTTTCCAAATTATATTTTTTTGCAACATTAGAAACATAACTATAAAAATTACCTTTAACATCTAAAATCAGCATACCAATTTTGTCATCCAAATGAGCGCTATTATATTGTATAAATTGATTAACAAAAGGATAAATAGCAGAAGAAGTTTTACCAGATCCAATAGTTCCAGTTATTAAAAAATTTTGATACAAACCAGATTCAGATAAATAAATAGAAGAATTATCTAAATAATTATTTCCTATTAAAAGTTTAAAAGAATTATTTAAATTAATATTTTTTTCCTTTTTAAAATTTTTAAAAAAATAAAAATAATTAAAAGAAAATTTTATAAAAAAACGATTATATAAAAATTTAATAAAAATAAAATCAGAAAAAGGAAAAATTAAAAAATAAGATTTTTTAATAAAATTCCAAAGTTCAGGTTGTGTAGAACAAATATCAAAAGGGTGAATCGCATAAGGAATAATAAGTTCTTCTGCTTGATAAATGGGATAAAAAATTTTAAAACAAAACATACAGGAAAATATAAATAATAAAAAAGATATAAAAAAAGCAAATTTATGTCTAATAAAAACACCTCCTAAAAATAAAAAATTAAGAATTTATATTCTTTTTAATTTGTAATTTTGAACCTTGTTTGTGATGAAAAAATATTATATAAAAAAACATATATAATGAATATAAAAAAATAAAAGAACAAATAATAAAAGAAAAGAAAAATAAATTAATTAAGAATTGCATAATTTCACCACCTTTAAAGCAATGAATTGCAAAATCATAATACAACAAAATTAATAATTTGTCTATACTTTTTTTAAAAAATATGATAAAATATAACATGATCACTAAAAATATAGGAAAAAATATTGATTAACCTAAAATGTGAAATGAATCTAAATAAAAGAAAGGAAGGTAAAAAAATGGAAATAAATAAAAACACAACAATAGGAGAAATACTAGAGAAAGCACCAGAAAAGGCAGAGCTTCTATTAGAAGTAGGAATGCATTGCTTAGGATGCCCAGCATCACAAATGGAAACATTAGAAGAAGCATGTGCAGTACACGGAATAGATGTAAATGAAGTCGTTGAAAAATTAAATAAATAAAAAAATAAATTTAATAAAAAATAACAAGAAAAAAATACAAAAATAGAAATTTTAATAATTACTATTTTTGTATTTTTTATATATTAGGAAAGTCATGCAACTTTCCTAATATATAAAAATACATTGCACAGAAATTTGCTTCGCAAATTTCGCACACGAACAAATACGCGGACTTTAAAATGTTTTAATAGGTGCTAATGTTATTAATGTCCGCTTTTGTTCTATTTTAACAAAAGTACTACAGAGTGAACTATATATCAAAAGAAAAATTAATAGTAGAACATTTTTCATGCAAGTCAAAAAATCAAAGCAATGCAAAAGTTATAAGAAATCTTGTATAGAAAAAAATGTAACAAAAATGTCATAAAACGTCAAAAATGAACATCCGTAAAATTAAAAGAAAAGATCAAAAAAGGCAGTATTGAGAAAAAAAAAAACATATGCTAGTATTAAAATAGGAACAATAGGAGTAATATACTCAGAAAGAAATAAAAAGGCGAAACCAAAAAATAAATTAGTAAAAAATAAAATAAAGGAAAGGATGATGTAAAAGTGAGAAAGGCAAAACACTTATTAAAAAAACAAAACACATTATACAAGGAAAAAGAAATATTAAAAAAGGTAATGGCAATAACATTATTAATGACATTAACAATGTTTCAATTTTTGTATGCAACAACAGGAGTAGTGCAAGCTGTGTATGAGGAACTAGAAAACCAAAATGCAAAAATAGAAAATACAAATGTTTCATTTAATGTATATTACAAAGAAGAAGGAACACATAGTAAAAAGCTAAAGATCTCAGAAGGAGGAACAATAGTATGTAACATCAAAATAGAAAATAGTGGAATGTTAAATGAAGCAAAAATACAAATAGACAATCCAAATTTCAAAATAGATGCAAACAATGTAGACAAAACAAATATTGAAAGAATAGATACAGAAACAAATGAAATAATATTAAAACAGATGGTAACAGGAGAGAAAGAAATAGAATTACCAATAAAATTCGAGAAAAAAGAAGAAATGCCTTTAGACTATTACAACAAACAAAATACAATAAAATTCACAGCAACATATAAGGCAAATACAAAAACAGAGCAAAAAATAGAAAAAAATATAGAGCTAAATACAGAATGGACAGAAGAAATAGATACAAAAATAGAAAACAAATTCATAAAATTCCAAGGAATAGCAGAAAACAAAACAATGTTAGAACAACAAATGGAAATAACATCAAGTGTAGATGAAATAGCCAAAGAAGAAGAAAAAGTAGAAATAGAAGCTCCAGAATTAGATGGAATAAAACCAACAAAAGTACAATCATTAAGAAATGGAAAAGAAATAGAAGTAGAATATGATGCAAATACAGGAAAAGCAAATATTAAATATACAAATGGAGCAAATGAAAAAATAGAATTAGGAAAAGGAAAAGATACATATAAAATAATATATGAATATGAAGGAAAAATAAATGTAAAACAAAGAACAGAACAAGTAACAGGAAAAGTAGAAACAAAATTCTACGGAAATGAAAATACAATAGAAAAAGAAATATCAGAAAAACTAACAGCAAATAAGACAACAAATATAGTAAGTGCAGAAATGAATACAACAGAAAAAATAGCAAAACAATACTTTACAGTAAAATCAACCAAAAAAGCATATATAGAAGAAAGCGAAAAAATAGAAATACCAGAAATAAGTCAAGTAAAAGATTTAAGTATAGAAACAGGAAATACATATTTAGAAAATACAAAAGGAGCAAAAAAAGAAGTAAATATGTATTTAGAAAAAAGCTATATAAATAAAGAAGAATTAAAAGAAGTATTTGGAGAAGAAGCAAAAATAGAAATAATAAATAAAGATGGACAAAAGATAGCAGAAATAAATACATCAGAATTAACAGAAAACAACACAGAAAATAGTCAAGTAGAAGTAAAAACAGAAGGAGAAAACATAGTAATAGAATATCCAGAAGGAACAAGAAAAGCAAACATAAAAATATTAGGAGAACCAAAGAAAATAGGAGAAATAGAAATAAGAAACACAAAATATTTTCAAGGAGACTTAGGAATAACAAAAGCAGAAATAGAAAAATACAATTATGTAACAAGTGAAATAAACATAACAAATCAAGAAACAACAAAAATAGAAGCAAACACAAACTTGGTAGAAGCAGAAGAAAAAATAGAAATAACAATGAACAATAACAATCTAGGAACAACAAATGTAAATAAAGGAGTAGAAATATATGCAACACTAAAGACAAAAGACTACGGAAATGTATTATACAAAAATCCAGAAGTAGAAATAGTATTTCCAAGAGAAGTAAAAAAAGTAACAGCAAACTCAATAAGATTAGTATATGATGAGCAATTAACAATAACAAAAGCACAAGGATATACAAACGAAAACGGAAATTATGTAATAAAACTAACAATAGAAGGAGAGCAAACAGATTACAAAAAAGAAGATGAACAAGAAGCAATAATAGTAGTAAATGCAGACTTAGAATTACAAAAAGATATACCATCAAAGCAAGAAGAAATAAAAGTAGAAGTAAAAAATGAAGGATATGAAAGAAAAACATTTTCTACAGAAGCAAACATAAATGCAAAAAATGGAGTATTTACATATTCAGAAGTAAAAGGATATAAAGCAGGAGAAACAACAGAAACAATAGGAGAAGAAGTAAAAAACATAGCAATAGAAGAAAAAGACGAAGAAAAGATACTAAATAGAGAAGTATCAATAGTAAATAACAATAAATTTGAAGTACAAAATGTAAGTATAGAAGGAAAAGTAGAAGAACTAACATATATAAAAGGAATAGAAAAAGAAAATGTAGAATATTCATATGAAGAAGAAGGAGATAATTGGGTAAAAGATGTAGAAGATATAACAAGAGTAAAAAAATTCAAATTAAATATAGGAACAATGAGTGAAGGACAAGTAGTAAAAATAGAATATGAAGTAAAAGCAAACTTAGAGGCAGGAAAACAAGGAATAATGCAAGACAAAGTAACATATTCAATAAATGGACAAACACTAAATGAAACAAATAAAACAACAGTAACAAATGAAGCAACACCAATAGTAAAAGATGAAAGCACAGAAAACACAAGTAAAAACTTTGCACAATTAAGCACAATAGGAATACAAGAAGAAAATGAAGAATTAAAGGTAGAGCTAGCAGCAACAAAAGCAGGAAAAGAATTTAAAGATGGAGAAGAGATATCAGAAGGAGAAGTAATAGAATATCACGTAAAAATAACAAATACAACAGATAAAACAATATCAAATATAGGAATAAGTGCAACACAAGAAAATGCAATAATGTATAATAAATTATATTACCAAGGACAAAATGCTCAAACAGGAGAAATGGGAGAAAACATATTCTATACAGAAGATGAAAAATGCAAAGAGCTAAAAAAAGAAAATATAGAATTAAAACCAAATGAAACATATGAATATGATTATGAATTTTCAACAAAGAAAATAAATGGAAATGTTACAAAAGGAAAAATAAAAATTACAGCAGATGGACTAACAGAAAAACAATATACTACATATACAAACAGTATTAAGGACAGTAAAATAAAGGTAAAAATAATGCATAACTCATCAGAAAGGCATGAGTATGTAGCGGGGAATTTATACCCAACAGTAATGTATGTATACAACTTAACAGACACAGAATTAACAAATGTAAACATAACAGAATATGTATCAGAAGGACTAAAACTAGACTTAACATCTATAAACAGAGAATTAACAAGTGGAATAAAACAAGATGAAAATGGACAAATATTAATAAATATACCAAAAATAGAAGCAAAAGGAGAATACATGATAAACCATCTATTTATAGCAGAAGAATTACCGTTAGACATAACAAATAGAGAAGTAAGTGTAGTAGCAAATGCAAAAGTAGGAGAAGAAATATATAACTCAAATGTAGTAAAAAGGCAAATATTACAATCAAAAACAACAATAGATGTAAATCTAAAAGGAAGCCAAACAGCATCATCATTAGTAAATAAAAACAAAGTGGATTTTACAGCAACAATAAAAAACAAAGGAGTAATAGAAAGAGAAGCAGTAGTAAAAATAGAAATACCAAGTGCATTTGAAATAAGCAATGCATACATGACAATAAATGGAGAAAGAACAGAACTAAATATAGAAAATAACAAATTTTTAAAAACAATAAAATTAACAAAAGAATGTGATATAGAAATAGTAATATGTACAGTAGTAAATAAAGAAAAAGCAGAGACATCAATGCTAGAAACAACATTAACAGTAATACCAGAAAACCAAGAAGAAATAGTAAGCCAAGTAACATATGGATTACATGGAGTAACAGGAGAAGGAGAAGAAGACAACAATTATGGACAAGATGGAACAGATGATGATGACGATGACAATGGAAACAATTCAGGAGATAATAACAACAATACAACAGAACAAGGATCAAAAATCTCAGGAAAAGCATGGATAGATGAAAATAAAAACGGTAAAAAAGACTCAAATGAAAAGCCATTATCAAATCTAAATGTAAAATTAATAAATAATCAAACAGGAAGTCAAATAAAAGAAACAAACACAGATACTAATGGAAATTATGAATTTAAAGAACTAGAAAAAGGAAAATATCTTGTAATATTTACATATGACCAAAGCAAATATAAACCAACAATCTATCAAAAAGATGGATTAAAAGATGATGAAAATTCAGACGTTATAGTAAGAAATTATGATGGCAAAGATGTAGCAGTAACAGACGTATTTGAAATAACAGACAAAAGTATAGAAAATGTTGATGCAGGATTTACGGAAGTAGAGAAATTTGACTTAAGCTTAAATAAAACAGTAACAAAAATAACAATAATAGAAAATGGAAAACAAACAGTAAAGAAATTTTCAAATAGCAAACTTGCAAAAGCAGAAATAGCAGCAAAGAAAATAAAAAATACGACTGTATTAATGGAATACAGTATAAAAGTAACCAATGAAGGAAAAATAGCAGGAAAGGCTACAGAAATAGTAGATTACATGCCAGAAGATGTAACATTTGATGCAAGCTTAAATCAATCATGGTATAAAGGAGAAGATGGAAACCTATATACAACAGCATTAGCAAATGAACAAATAAATCCAGGAGAAAGCAAAGAAGTAAAACTAATATTAACTAAAAAGATGACAGAAAATAATACAGGAACAACATTTAACACAGCAGAAATAGCAGGAGACACAAATTCAGAAAACATAGCAGATATAGACTCTATAACAAAAAATAAAAACACAAATGAAGACGATTTCAGTGGAGCAGACATAATAATAAGTATAAAAACAGGAAAAGCAATAGTAATAAGCACATTTGCAATAATAATATTAGCAGGAATAATGTTTGTAATATTGCGTATTAGAAAGGAGGAAAAAAATGAAGAAAAATAAAAAAATAATTTATATTGCAAGTATATTTATAATGTTTTTAATGTTATTCATATTTTTTCCTACTTCTAAAGTAAAAGCAGCATCAGTTTTAGAAAAAATAGATAATTTAAATGGAGTAACAGATAAGAGATCAAGTAGTCCATGTTCAGTATCTGTTTCAATAGATGACTTAATACTTGCAGCACAAAGTAAACCAAACTTATATTATTCTAATGAAGTAGCAGGATTAGCAGGAAAAAATGTATCAGACATACCTGCAGGAAAAAAATATTTTCCATATGATTTAAATAATGATGCATGTATAGATGCACATGACTATTCAAGTTATGGAAATTATAACACAGCAGTATACGCTATAACAGGAATTATAGATGTAAACTTAGATGGAAAAGGAACAATTATTGTACATACAAGTGGTGGAGATAAAGAGCTTTCTAAAAGTGGAACACCAGCTAAATATTTATATGGAGCAGCATATTTAGCATCTACTGGATATAATAATAGCATATCAGGAAGAAACATAATAGCAGGATGTGTAGCAAGAGCATATTATAATCAAAAAGTAGATGCTATACCATCAAGAGTGGCAGGAGCAGGTCAACATTTTGATGATACAGCTACTATTGATGCGGGTGTAGCAGCAGGTTACTTAAAATACAAGGGAAGATTTATTGTAATGGATGGTATTGTTGTTAATGGTGCCGGTGCAAATGTATTACAAAGTCAGTTGGTATTTGCGGGAACTAAAGCGACTTCATCTTTAAAAATAGATAAAGTAGACCAAAATGGAAATAAACTAAAAGGAGCAACATTTATAATAAGAAATAAAACATATGGATATTATTTAAATAGTAATTCATGGCTAGTAAAAACAAAGAAAAATGCAGCTAAATGGTCTACAACTAAGAATGGAAATTACCAAACAATAGAAATAAATGATTTACCTGCAGGTGAATATGAGGCAATAGAAACTAAAGCACCAGCAACATATCAAAAAATAAGTGGAACAATAGCATTAACTCTTAATAGAACCACCAAAGTAGTAAATAGTAAGCAAACTACAATGACGATAGAAATATATAAATACAATACGGTAACTGGAGAGCCGATGCCAGGTATAATATTTAATTTTAGAACAGTAAGAGAAAAAAAGGAAGATAGAAGATATCTTGATGCAAATGGAAAACCTACAATAGTAAAAAAAGAGAATGCACATGATTTCGTAACTGATGAAAATGGAAGAATAGTCATAGAAGACTTACCTGTTGATAGATATTCGGCATTCGAAGGAGCAGCAAAAAGTAATATATTACACCAATATTCAAAAGCATGGCAAGGATATAAGGAAATACCAGTTAATACAGTAGTAGAAGTTGGAAATACACCAAAAGATATAGATTTAACTATTGTAAAATATGATGAATCAAATGAAAGTAAAAAGCTACCAGGAGCAAAATTTAAAATAAGAGAAATTAACACAGGAAAATATTTAAATAGCAGTAAAGATTTGGTAGATGCAACTCAAGCAAGTGAATTTGAAACAGACGCAAATGGAACAATTTCACTAACAAATGTACCAGGAGGAGAATATGAAGCAATAGAAACATATGCACCAACAGGATATAAAATAAAAACAACAAATGGAATAGCACTTGAGGGAAATGGAACTACAGACATACCAAATCCACCAGAAATAACGACAGTAGACTTATCAATATTCAAATATGACAACATAACTATGAAGGCATTATCAGGAGCAACATTTAAAATAAAAGAAAAAAATAGTGGAACTTGGTTAAAATCAGATAAAACATTAGTCCAAGAAAGTGAAGCATCAACATTTACAACAAATAGTAATGGTCGTATAACACTTGAACAAGTACCAAAAGGAAATTATACAGCATATGAACAAAGTGCACCATCAGGATACAGAATACTATATACAAATGGAGTAGATTTACAAGCAAATGCATTAACAAGTATACCAAATGAACAATTAATAAGTTTAACAATAGAAAAATATGATGGTACACAACCAAGCACAAAACTATCACATGCAAAATTCAAAATTAGAAATACTGGCACAGGGCAATATCTAAACCAATATAAACAATTGGTAGATCAAAGTTCAGCATACACATTTGAAACAGATGATAATGGAAGAATTGCACTAACAGACATAATATATGGAAATTATGAAGCATATGAAATAGAAGCACCACCTGGATATAAAGTAACAAACACACAAGGAATAGCACTAACATCAAATGGAGTAACATCAATACCAAATACACCACACGTAATAAGTTTACAAGGAACAGTATTCCTAGACGGAGGAGAAGGAAAAACAAATGCAAGAAACGACGTATTTGATTCAGGAGAAGGAATAAATGGAGTAAAAGTAAGTTTAAGAAAAAATGGAACAGAAATAGCAAATATTTCATCAGGATATGACAGTAGAGGAAATTATTTAGGAAATGGAACATATAAATTCTATGGAGAAGATTATATAATAAAACAAACAGAAATATCGCAATACACAATAGTATTTGAATATAATGGAATAAAATATGAAAATGTAGCAACAAGTGCAGGAATAAATGGATCAAAAGCAAAAGAAACAACAGTAGATAGAAACATAATGAATACAAGATTTTCTAGTTTAACGGCAAATTCAAAAATAAATAATGGAAAATCAGTAAATAATACAAGTACAGGATATACAGTAGAATATAGTTATAATCAATATCCAAATGAAGGAAGATATGAAAGTAAAGTATTATATCAAACAAGCGAAAAAGATAGTAAAGGGCATAAGCTTGATGATAAATACTATGCAGACACAAAATACCATATCAAATCATACATATCAGAAACAGGATACAAATTAGAAGAACAAGAAATAATAGATGAAACAATATATAATATCAATTTTGGAATGTATGAAAGACCAATGGTAGATATGGCAATAAAGAACCAATTATATGCAGCAGAAGTAAACTTAACAAGAAATGAATCATATTATGGAGGAAAAACATACAGACATCTTTATAGATATAATAGAAACGACAATTATAATATAAGTATAAGATGTTCAAATGACTATAATAAAGCAATAGACAGAAAACTATATAGATCAGATGTAGAATATAATAGAAATAATAATGGTGCATTAAAACTATATTTAACATATAAGATAGATATACAAAATCAAAATTCACAAATAAATGCAACAATAGGGGATATAGTAAATTATTATGATTCAGGATTAAATATAGTAGGAGTAGGAAGTTCAGTAAGTACAGATTCAGATGCAGGAACACTTACAATAGGAGGAAAAATAAATTATAATAACTTAAAGAGATATACAGACAAATATAATCAAGTAAATATCCCAATAGGAACAAATCAAACAATATATGTAAAATATGAAGTATCAAAATCAAAATTATTAAGCTTAGTAAATGGAAATGTAAATATAGCAGCAAATGTAGTAGAAATCAATTCATGTTCAGCCAAAAAAGATGGAAAAGATTATACAGCAATAGATACAGATTCAGCAGTAGGAAATGCAGATCCAGAAAGAAGATTACAAACAGTAGAAGATGATTTAGGATGGGCACCAGATGTAGCATTAAAAATATCATCAGAAAACAGAAATGTAAATGGTGTAGTATTTGAAGATTATACAAATCCAGAATTTAAGGTGGGACAAGAAAGAAAAGGAAACGGAATACTTACATCACAAGATATAAAACAAGTTGAAGGAGTAAAAGTAATTTTATATGATATAGGAACAAGGCAAATAATAAGAATAAATAACACACAATCAAATGGAAAGTATACTTTAAGTGGATTTATACCAGGCGATTATATAGTAATATATCAATATGGAACACAATTATATCCAGTACAGAAATATAAGGGAACAATATATGATAAAAACAGAATAACTAAAAATTATGAAAAAGGTAATGGATTCTGGTATAAAAAAGATGTAGAAATAAGATTATCAGATGCAATAGATGTATATGATGGAAATGAATATTACAAATTACCGCAAAATGATGGATCAAAAACAAGAACACAAATAGAAAGTACATGGAATGAGGGAACAACATTACAACATATAAGACATGACACAGAAATAAATTCTAACTTAAAACTAGATGCATACACACCAAAAATGGATATGCAATTAGAAATCAATGGAAACTTTACTAGTGACAACGACACAGCTTCAGTAAATTTCAAAGTAAGAAATGTAGACTTTGGAATAGTAGAAAGAGCAAGATACAAAATAAAAATAAATGACAAAGTAAGCAAAATACTATTAAAAACAAGTGAAGGAAATGTATTAAAAGAAATAGTACCAAGTGCAGACATGAATGTATCAAATGTAAAATACATGCCATCAGCAGGAAGAGAAAGCAAGACACAAAAAGCAACAAAAGGATTTATAGAAATGGAAATAGACTCAGAAATTTTACAAAGAGCACAACTATTGGTAGAATATGAATACACACTAGAAAACAAGAGTGAGTTAGAATATATAACAAAAGATTACTATAGGTCAGGAGTAGCAGGAACAGAAAATGACAAAGTAAAACTAACAGCATCAAATATAATAAACTATGTAGATGACGAATTATCATATGATAAAAACAGCAAAATGCTAACAAATGATACAACAAATGAAGCAAATAAATGGTCAGTATTAAAATATGCAGATGCAAAAAAATGGCTAAATAGCACATTATATGGTAATTTAGGTTCAGGAACAGAGTTTAAATATACAACAGTACTATTAGGAAAAGGATTTGAAAACGAAAGGCTAAAACCAGGAGAAAGTACAAGTTCATCAATAAAATTATTAGTAGACAAATCATTAGTACCAACACAGGATGATATGAAATACTCAAACTGGACAGAAGTAGTAGAAGTAACAAAAAATTGGGGAAGAGAAATGTATCAGGAAGATACAGATACAACATTTGGAGAAACTTTAGGAAACTTTAACCCAGACAAACCAGATCCTAAATCAAATAACAAAAATAATGACCAACCAGGAAGCAACAAAGAGCCAGATTATCACTATTCAGAAGACATAATAATACATCCACCAACAGGAGAATCAGGACAAATAGTAATGTATGCAACAATAGGACTAGTATCATTAATAATCTTAGCGGTAGGAATAATTGTAATAAGAAAGAAGTTCTTAAAAACAAACTAATGGCTTGGGATGATTTTAGGAAAGACTTAAAAAACACATATACTTTTGAAAACAGAACAAAGAAACACTAAAAAAAATCTTATAGAAAAAAGCGGACTAAGGAATATTAAAAAATATTTTTAAAGTTCGCTTTTTTTCTGTTAGTACAGAAAAAGTAAAAAGATTCAAAAAACGAATATTTTTTAGTAATTAATACACTCAAAACAGTAAAAAAAGTCAAAAAACAAGTAAAAAACAAAAAAAGTTAAAAAAATATAATAAAAAAATAAAAAAAGTATTGACAATTCAAAAAAAATATTGTATTATATAAAAGCGTTATGGAGAACACGCATATGGGCTATTAGCTCAGGTGGTAGAGCACTTGACTTTTAATCAAGTTGTCCCGCGTTCGAGTCGCGGATAGCTCACCAAGAACTAAATAACTAAGAAAAACAGTTATTTAGTTCTTTATATTAAGGCCCCGTGGTCAAGCGGTTAAGACATCGCCCTTTCACGGCGGAGACATGGGTTCGATTCCCGTCGGGGTCACCAATATATTTTAATAATATATTTTGCCACTTTAGCTCAGTTGGTAGAGCATCGCACTTGTAATGCGAGGGTCATCCGTTCAAGTCGGATAAGTGGCTCCAATAAAGGTTAGTAGTCTTGAGAAACTTGATTACTAACTTTTTTATATTATAGAAAATTCAAAAAACTATATTTTTTCAAAGCTATTCTATATCAAGATAAAATATGAAAGGAATGTAAAAAATGAAAAAAATAATAATAGTAACAGGAGCATCAAGAGGAATAGGAAAAGAAATAGCAAAAACATTAGCAGAAGAAGGACACACAGTAATAGCAAATTACAACAAATCAGAAAAAGAAGCCAAACAATTACAAGAACAACTACAAAAAGAAAATAAAGAAATAGAAATATATAAAGCAGATATATCACAAGAAAAAGAATGTAAAGAGATGGTAGAATATGTAACAAAAAAATACAAAAAAATAGATGTATTAATAAATAATGCAGGAAAAGATAAAATTCAACTATTAACAGAAGTGACAAAAAAAGATTGGGATGAAATAATAAACACCAATTTATATGGAACATTTTGCATGAGTCAACAAGTAGCAAAAAATATGATTCAAAACAAAGCAGGAACAATAATAAACATATCATCAATATGGGGACAAATAGGAGCATCAATGGAAGTAGTATATTCAATATCAAAATCAGGAATAGATGGACTTACAAAATCTTTAGCAAAAGAACTAGGACCATCAGGAATAAGAGTAAACTCAATAGCACCAGGATTCATAAACACAGAAATGAATTCAGCTCTAAGTAAACAAGAAGTACAAGCAATAAAAGAAGAAATACCATTACAAAAAATAGGAGAAAGCAAAGATATAGCCAAATGCATAAAATGGCTTATAGAAGATGAATATGTAACTGGACAAGTAATAGCAATAAACGGAGGATGGAGTATAACATAATAAATTAAAATCTTAGGGGGCAAAGCAAAAAAATGCATTAGAAGCTTTTTTGCTTTGCCCTCTAAAACATTAATCTCATTTAAAAAGAAAAATAAAGCAGATGTCTTTAGATATATCCTAAAAACACCTACTTAAATCTATTGAGCTTGATCAAAAGCTCTATTTTTTTTCTTATAATTACCAGAAATCAATTTTGGAAGATAAGTAATAATCTTATAAACAGCCAAACGAATTTTTTTACTCCACAAATAAGACTTTCTAAGTTTTCTAGGAGCACCAATAGAAGAAGGTTCATCCTCTAAAACAATAAGTTCAGTTTGAGGTTTTTCCAATTCAAAAACATAATTTTGACCATCATTATTATCCCATTGACCATTAGAATTTCTAAAGCAGAAATTAAAAGTATCACCCTCACACAATTGAAGTTCAGCTTGAAAACCTAACTCTGTTTTTTCCATTTGAATCTCATTAATATTATCCCAATTATGACCAAAGCCATAATGAATAAAAACATCATCAGATCCATCTTGAAAAAACTTACCAGTGTAAGATATTTTAACATTACTATTTTCAATTAATTTATCAGTATTAAAAAATATATTTTTCATTAATTCCATGTTCAAAACTCCTTATTTATCTTTTGCTACCAACATTATAATATTAAAATTGACAAAGTGCAATAGATTTTAAAAAAAAATTGAAAAAAATTGTCAAAAAAGATCGTTCAAATAAAATAAAACACCAAAAACAAAACAATTCTAACAAAATAATAGACTTTTCAAAAAAAGTAAAAAATTACATAAGATAAACCAAAAATCAAACCAAAAGGAAAAAGAATAAAAAGCAAAAGCAAACATAAAATATAATAAGAAAAACAAGGAAAAATAAGGCAAAACAAAAAAATAAAAATATATTGTAAAAAAAATATATTTGTGCTAAAATTTTAAATAGAAAAAACAAATAAGGGGAAATGAAAATGGAAGAAAAAGTACAAGAAAGAGAAGAACAAAAACAAGGAGAAAAAGCTCAAAACTCAGAAAAACAAAACACAGAACACAATGGAGCAGAAATCCAAGAAAAACAAAGAGAAACACAAGAAGAAAGCAAAAAAGACATAAACAAAAATTTAGAAGAACAAAGAAAAGCACAAGAAAAATTCAAACAAGTAAAAGAAAAGCCAAAGAAAATAAAGGAAGAAAAAAGAAAAATGGGAGAAAAAAATAAAAAGCGAAAAATTCTACCAATAATAATAACAGCAATAATGATAATAATAATAGGCATAATAATTTCAACAGTATTTGCACTTGCTAACATAAACAAAGACACAATAGTAAGTGGAGTAAAAATAGAAGGAATAGAAGTATCAGGACTAACAGCAGAGGAAGCAAAAGGAAAAATAGAATCAATATATAAAGAAAAACTAGAAACAGAAATACCAGTCCAATACAACGAATACGAAACAACAATAAACGCTAACTTATTAGAAACACAATACAATGTAGAAAAAGCAATAAAAAAAGCAGTAAATATAGGAAAAGAAGGAAACATATTTACAAACAACTATAACATATTATTTGCATTAATGGGAAAACAAAACATCAAAGTAGAAATGCAAATAAATGAAGAAGCATCAAAAAAAATAATAGAAGATATAGGAACAAACTTACCAGGAGTAGTAATAGAATCAACATACTATATAGAAAATGACAAACTAATAATAACAAAAGGTCAAGCAGGAGTAAAAATAGACACAGAAAAAATGCTAAACGAAGTAAAAGAAAAGCTAGACAATCCAGAAAAAATAGTAGACTATATAAACATACCAGTAACAGAAGTAAAACCAACAGAAATTGATATAGACAAAATACATGAAGAAGTATACAAAGAAGTACAAGACGCATATTACACACAAAATCCATTTGAAATACACCCAGAAGTAGAAGGAATAGACTTCGATGTAGAAGAAGCAAAAAAAGCATTAGAAGAAGACAAAGAAGAATATGAAATCTCACTAAAAATAACAAAACCAAAAGTAACAACAAATCAAATAGGAACAGAAGCATTTCCAGACCAATTAGCAACATTCAAAACAAACTATGATGGAGGAGATAAAGACAGAACAACAAACTTACAAATAGCATGCAATAAAATCAACGGAAAAGTAGTAATGCCAAACGAAACATTTTCATACAACAAAACATTAGGAGCAAGAACAGCAGCAGCAGGATACAAAAATGCAAAAGTATATGAAGCAGGTCAAGTAGTAGACGGAATAGGAGGCGGAATCTGCCAAATATCATCAACACTATATAATGCAGTATTAAGAGCAAACTTAGAAATAGTAGAAAGAAGAAACCATCAATTTGTAACATCATATGTAGAAGCAGGAATGGATGCAACAGTAGTATATGGAATGACAGATTTCAAATTCAAAAACACAAGAAAATATCCAGTAAAAATAATAGCATCAGCAAAAAACGGAGTAGCAACAGTATCAATATATGGAATAAAAGAAAGTGAAGAATACACATTTTCATTCAGAACAGTAACAATATCAACAATACCAACATCAACAAAATATATAGATGACCCAACATTAGAAGCAGGAAAAGAAAAAGTAAAACAAAAGGGAGCAAACGGAAAAAAGACAGAAACATATATGACAAAAATGCTAAACGGAAAAATAATATCAACAACAATAATCTCAAGAGACACATATGATGCAATGCAAAAAATAGTTTTAAGAGGAACAAAAGGAGCAACAAACACTAACACTAACACAAAAACAGAAAACAATAAAACAAACAGCACAGAACCAACAAACAAAGCAAATAACAAAAGCGGAACAACAAACGGAAACACAACAAATAAAGAAACAGAAGAAAAACCATCAACACAGCCAACAACAACGCAACCAGCAACAGATAATACCAAAACAGATACAAACAAAAAAACAAATAGCACAAAAACAGAAACAAGTACAGAAAAAGCAAATTAAAACATAAAAAAGTATAACAGATACAATCAAGCAGTAGTATGAAATGCAATAATTACAAAAAAGCTAAAATTAAAAATATTACCAATAACAATAAAAAGGTTCTACTAACTATTATAAAAAATAGTAGTAGAACCTTTTAACATGTAAAATATATTTTTAAAAAATACATAAATTTTATTCAACATACAAACTTATAAATTCAATAAACTATCTAAAATCAATTTATTTTTAGAAGAAAGCTCAGAAAGCGGAAGTCTAGGAGTCCCAAAATCAAAACCCAAAACATTAAGAGCATATTTAACTGGAATAGGATTAACTTCACAAAAAAGAGCAGAAATAAGAGGCAATAAATCCAATTGCAAATTTTTAGAAGCGGAAAAATTTCCATTCAAAAAAGAGTGAATCATATTATGAGTTTCCAAAGGCTTAATATTAGACAAGACAGAAATAACACCAATACCACCCAAAGATAAAATAGGAAGAATCTGATCATCATTTCCAGAATAAATAAAAAGATCATCTTTACACAAAGCAGCAATTTTAGCAACTTGAGAAATATTACCACTAGCCTCTTTAATAGCAACAATATTAGGGACTTTAGAAAGTTCCAAACAAGTTTCAGGCTCAATATTAACACCAGTTCTACTAGGGACATTATACAAAATAATAGGAACAGTAACACTCTCAGCAATTTTAGAAAAATGCTTAATCAAACCCAATTGAGTACACTTATTGTAATAAGGAGTAACAACTAAAAGTCCATCTACCCCTAGACTTTCAGCCATTTTAGCATTATAAATAGCCTTTTTAGTATCATTACTACCACACCCCGCAATAATAGGAACCTTGCCATCAACAAAATCAACAGCACATCTTATAACAGAAGCCTTTTCATCATCAGACATTGTAGAAGCCTCACCAGTTGTACCACAAACAATAATACCATCAACAAAATTTGACAACTGAAAATCCAACAACTTTTCAAAAGCAGACAAATTCACACCATTAGAATCAAAAGGTGTAGCAATAGCAGTACCAACACCCTTAAACAAAACTTTTTTCATAAAAAAATTCAATCCTTTCTTATTTTCTGAAAGACATATAAAGTAATGAAAATATTTAAAACTTTCAAACCACAAAATGCTTTCAAATATATTAAAGATACAAAAACAAAATTTATAAATAGTAAAAAAATAAGTTAAAAATAAAATTTGTTTAATACACCTCTAAAAAATATATTCATAAAACAACAAAAAAATAACACTATAAAAAATAATGTTATTTTAAAACATAGCTACAACTATAATAAAAAATAATGTATAAATACAACAATAAAAAATTAATTAAGCATATCTTTTTTCTTTAAAAGCCAAGTAACTAATAAAGTAAGAACAACAGAAACAAAAATCATAATCACAAAGCCAAATGGATTATTTTGAAAAGGAATCTGAACATTCATACCCCAAAAGCTAGAAATCATAGTAGGAACAGCAAGAACAATAGTAATAGAAGTTAAAGTTTTCATAACAGTATTAAGATTATTAGAAATTATAGAAGCATAAGCTTCCATAGTACCATTCAAAATATCACTATAAATCTTAGCCATCTCAATAGCCTGTCTATTTTCAATAATAGCATCCTCAAGAATATCTTCATCTTCATCATATAATTTAACAATTTTACCCTTCAAAGTCTTTTCCATCACTAATTCATTAGACTTCAAAGAAGTTGTAAAATAAACCAATCCTTTTTCCAAACTAAGCATCTTTAAAAGCTCTTTATTTTTCATAGAATTTTTTAATATGTATTCAGCAATTTCAGTTTCTTTATTAATCTGCTTTAAATTAGTCAAAAAATAAGAAGAATTCAAATAAAGAATCTGAAAAATAAAACGAGTTTTTTTATAAGTTTGAAAATTCTTAATTTTACGTTTTTCAAAATCTTCAATAACTTTATTTTTTCTCAAAGAAACAGTAATAAAAAAATCATCTCTAACCACAATCATCCCTAAGGGCATAGTAGTATAAATGTCATTTTCTTCAGACTTTTCCTTTATTGGAACATCAACAACAAAAAGAATAGTACCGTCATCTTCTTCAGTATCAATTCTAGCTTTTTCCTCAAAATCTAGAGCATCACGAATAAAATCTTCTTGAATATTTATATTCTCACATACTTTTTTAATCTCATTTTCCGAAGGATTTACTAGATTAATCCAACTTCCTTTTTTGAATTCCTTAATTTCTTCAAATTTGTTAGTATCAATATCAGTGTTATAAATTTTAATCATTATAAATCACATCCCCTTTTCGCCTAAAAGACAATAATACATGATATATTAATTTTAAACTCATTTGGTAAAATTGTCAATAGATTAAAGAAATAATTTACATAAAACAAAATACGAAAATAGTAGCTATCATAACTAATTTTAATAAAATCACTAATAAATAAAAAATAAATCCATATTAAAAAATGTATTAGCACAAAAATCAAATAATTCTATTGACAAATAAACAAAAAAAGTATTATAATAAATAAGCAAAAGGAAAGAATCAACTAAAATATTATACAAAATATGCGCCATTAGCTTAGTTGGTAAAGCAGATGACTCTTAATCATAAGACCCCCAGTTCGAGTCTGGGATGGCGCACCAAAACATATGTATTGAAGGATCAATACACATTAAATTTAACCTGAATAATTAGACAAAAAAGTTTAATAATTCAGGTTTATTTTACATTATAGAAAACAATATAAAACGTTTTAATTTAGCAACGAAAGTGAAAAAATTTTATCTTAAAAAAAGTATTCCAAACATTCTATAATATAAAAAAATAACAGTGCAAAGACAATTGGTTTGCAAAATTCACAAACAAAAAAAGACGTGAAATTTAAAATCTTTTTATTAAGAGATAATATTATCAATATACGTTTTTGTTTTATACCAAAATAGCTAAAAAAAATATATAATATTCTAAACTAAAAAATAGAAAGGAAGATAAATTATGCAAGAACTAAAAATTAATGGAGTATACAAACACTTTAAAGGAGATTATTACCTAGTAACAGATGTAGCTAAAAGTTCTGAAACAAAAGAAGAATATGTTGTATATAGAAAATTATATGAAGATGGAAGTTTATTGATTAGACCAGTAGATATGTTTTTAAGTGAAGTTGATCATGAAAAATATCCAAATGTTAAACAAAAATACAGATTCGAACTACAAAAAATTGAAAGTGTTGCTAATAATTTTAAAGGATAACACACCATTATAAAATAGCAAAAATATTAAAACAAACGAAAAATGTTTGAAGCATGTATATAGGCAAAAAAGGAGCAAAAATAAACTGAAATGGGGAGTAAAATGAAAAATACCACAAAAAATAAAGTTAAATCAAATGAGCTAACAGAACTAATAAAAATAATAATTATAACAATTTTAATATGCACAATATTTGGATATATAGGATATAAATACAGTTCAAGTAACAACTTAGATATAAGACAAGGAATAATATGGGGATGCATTTTCCCAATAGGATTTTTAATACTAGAAATATCAAACAATGGAGGATTAATAACTAGCATTATATACACAATATTATATGGAGCAGCAATATCAATGTTACCAACATGGGTAGGAGCAATAATATTATTACTAGTTATAATATTCTATCTAATATTATTTATAAACATAGAAATCAAAAACAGAGAAAAAAATGAAATAAATAGTAATAACCAAAAAGGTAATGAAGAAATAAAAAGCGAACCAAAAAAAATATACAGTTCAGAAGAAATAAATAATAGAATAAAAAAAATATTAGAAAATGAAAACAAAGAGGAATCAGAAAATAATGCAGATAATATTGACAAACTATTTGAAAATGAAGAATATGAATGTGAAAGATGTTTCAAAAAAATATCAGAAGAAGAATATGAATTAAATGATGGAATGTGCGAAGAATGTAACATGGAAGTACACACAGACGAAAAAGGAAACTTTCATGACAACAAATACTTTAAACCATAAAAAATATACAGCCATTGTAAAAAAAATCAAAAACTTTCATCAATAGATGTATATTGGAGCAAAGTTATAAAAAGTAAATCAGAAATACTAAAAAAGACTCAGCAAAACTACCAAAATTAACTTGAAAAAATACAACAAATATGATATAAATAATGAATAACAAAAGAAAAAATGCAAAGAATAAAATAAAAAACAAGGAGGAAATAAAGATGGAATTAAAAGGAAGTAAAACAGAAAAAAACTTAATGGAGGCATTTGCAGGAGAATCACAAGCAAGAAATAAATACACATATTTTGCAAGCAAAGCAAAAAAAGAAGGATATGAGCAAATAGCAGCAATATTCCAAGAAACAGCAGACAACGAAAAAGAACACGCAAAACTATGGTTTAAACTATTAAATGGAGGAGAAATAGGAACAACAGAAGAAAACCTAAAAGCAGCAGCAGAAGGAGAAAACTACGAATGGACAGACATGTATGAAAGAATGGCAAAAGAAGCTAGGGAAGAAGGATTTGACCATATAGCATTCCTATTTGATGGAGTAGCAAAAATAGAAAAAGAACATGAAGAAAGATACAAAAAACTATTAGAAAACGTAAAAGACGGAAAAGTTTTTGAAGCAGGAGAAATAAAAATCTGGAAATGCAGAAACTGTGGACATATAGTTGTAGGAACAAAAGCACCAGAAATCTGCCCAATATGTGCACATCCAAAAGCATACTTTGAAATAAAAGCAGAAAACTATTAAAAATATAGAATTAACAAAAAACTCAAACTATAAATTCATATTTATAATTTGAGTTTTTTAATTTTAGAAAAAGAAATAGCAAAAAAATACATAGATAAATCAAAATAAATTAAATTTTAGATTTTTTCTTACATTTTAATTTTGAAACTTTATTTTTAGGAAAAGGAGAAGAAACTTCAGTTCTAAACAAAAGATAATCAACACTAGTATTATAATAATCAGCCAATTTACACAAAAGCTCTAAAGGAATACTTCTCCTATCAAGTTCATAATAAGAATAAGCAACTTGAGAAATATGTAAAAAAGCACTTATTTCCTTTTGAGTAAGATCATAATCTTCTCTTAAATTTTTAATTCTAGTTTTCATTAAAAATCCATCCTTTCACTAATAAAAAGTATATAAAATACAAAAAATCTTATAAAAATTCAAAAAAAGTATATACTAATAAAAGCTAAAAAAAGTATAGAATAAAACAAACTGTTATATTGACATTTAAAACAAAATGTTTTAAAATTATAATAGTTCAAAAGAAAAAGGAGGATTTATAATGAGATTCTATAAAGAGAGAAAAGGAATAACACTAATAGCATTAGTAATAACAATCATTGTACTTCTAATACTTGCAGGAGTAACGATTGCAGCACTAAGTGGAGATAACGGAATATTAACAAGAGCAACAGAAGCAAAAGACACAACACAAAGACAAAGTCTAATAGAAGAAATACAAGCAGGAATTCTAGAAAAACAAGTAGGAAACGAAACTGGAGAACTTACATCAAATAATATAAAAGAAGTATTAGAACAATATTTTGACGGAGTACCAGATGCAGACGAAATAAAACCAGAAACAACACTAACAGCA
>CAKPOI010000002.1 GCA_934169775.1 uncultured Clostridia bacterium | reverse complement strand
GTAAACTGAGAGCTAAAGCCGTGATTATAAAATAGGCGAGAGAGTCATTTTATAACCGGTAAATTGAATACAAGTCCCTCTAGCGAATGAAATACGCTAGAGGCAGGTGAAAAAATGAATGGCAGGATGAAAGTCTAAACCTAACTGTGTAAATTCTAAAAGTAAAAATTTAGAATTGCACAGTTTTTTTGTGCAGCAAAGGTATTAGTATTAAAGAGATTTATTCCTTCCTGAATTATTAAATATATGAAAATAAAAAAATAATAATAGGTAAAAAAGAATCAGTAAAATAAATATTAGTAAAGAAATTGAATATATTTATTTTACGAAAGTAAATAAAAATAATAAGGAAAAAGAAATGAATATATGTTTTATAAAAGGAAAAATAATAACAGAACCAGAATATAAATTTACATTTATAAGAAATGCAGATGCAGTAATAACATTTGAAATAGAATTAGATAACAAATCAAAAATAAAAGTAATAGGATATAACGAGATAGCAGACAAATGTTATAAAAAATTAAAAAAAGAAGATATAATATGGATAGAAGGAAGAATGGAAGAAAAACAAATAGTGATAAAAGAGCTAACACAATAAATCTTAGGCAGTTTTGTAAAGTCAAGAAATTATATCTTTACATTTTTAGAAAACATAAGAAATAGTTAAAATAAACACAAAAGTTGCCTAAAATTAAAAAGGTTAAAATAAGGGCTTTTCATAGACTTAGAAATTTTTACTTCAAAAGGGCATTTAATTTTAAATTCAACGTGGATAAAAAAATAAAAAAAATAAAGATAAAAAAATATTGACATAAATCGCTAATAGATGTATAATATATAAGCATGAATAAAGCGAAGAAGCTGAATGTGGCTACATTCTTACAGAGTTAAGGGTGGAGGGAACTTCAGTGGAGTATGTCATGGCAAAGACCAGGCGGTAAGAAAAAAGCACTTATCCCAAGATAATCATGCAAATTTTTGGGATTTTATATTTGAACTATTCAAAACACCAGAGTGCGTTTTAACTTGCCACGGTAATTTTAGTAGCAAATACTGCTACAATGGGAAAAACCCAAATCAAAATTTAAAAAAGGAGGGAAAATTACAATGGCAAAAGCAACAGTTGTAACAAGTGAAAAAATAAGAATAAGACTAAAAGCTTATGATCATGTAATTTTAGATCAGTCTGCTGAACAAATAGTAGAAACAGCTAAAAAAACAGGAGCAAAGGTATCAGGTCCTATTCCATTACCAACACAAAAAGAAGTTGTAACAGTTATACGTTCTCCACACAAATACAAAGATTCAAGAGAACAATTTGAAATGAGAACACATAAAAGAGTTATAGACATTCTTTATCCAACACAAAAAACAGTTGATAGTCTAATGAAATTAGAATTACCAGCAGGTGTTGACATTGAAATCAAATTATAATAAAAAAATAAGCATAAGCTTATCAAACAAAACCAAGCTGGTATCACATTAAAATAATGCGAATATAAATATCAGCCAATAGTTAGGAGGAAAAAATGAAAAAAGGTATTATCGGTAAAAAAATCGGTATGACACAAATTTTCGATGAAAAAGGAAATGTAGTTCCTGTAACAGTAATCGAAGCTACACCAAATGTAGTAGCACAAGTAAAAACAGTAGAAACAGATGGATACAATAGTATTCAATTAGGATATGGAGAAGTAAAAGATAAACATATCAATAAACCAGAAAAAGGACATTTTACAAAAGCTGGATTAACAGCTAAAAAACATTTAAGAGAATTCAGAGTAGAAGATGTAGAAAGCTATAAAGTAGGAGACGAAGTTAAAGCTGACATTTTTGAAGCTGGAGAAAAAATAGATGTTCAAGGAACAACAAAAGGTAAAGGATTCCAAGGTGTTATCAAAAGACATGGTCAACACAGAGGACCTATGGGACATGGTTCTATGTATCATAGAAGACCAGGTTCAATGGGATCTACTTCAACACCAGGTAGAGTTTTCAAAGGTAAAAAATTACCAGGTCATATGGGTAGAGTAACTGTAACAATTCAAAACTTAGATGTTGTTAGAGTTGATATGGATAAAAACGTAATATTAGTTAAAGGTAGTGTTCCAGGTGCTAAAGGTGCTATCTTAAAAATAAAATCAGCTGTAAAGGCTAGCAAATAAGGAAGGAGGAAACTAAAATGCCAAAAGTAGATGTATATGATATGAAAGGTAAAAAAGTAAGTGACGTAGAATTAGCTGAAAGTGTTTTTGGAATTGAACCAAATGAAGCTATTGTACATAGCGTATTAGTAAATTATTTAGCAAATCAACGTCAAGGTACACAAAGTACTAAAACAAGAGCAGAAGTACGTGGTGGTGGTAGAAAACCATGGAGACAAAAAGGAACAGGTAGAGCTAGACAAGGAAGTATAAGAGCTCCACAATGGATTAAAGGTGGTATTGCTTTAGGTCCAAAACCTCGTTCATACAGCTATACTGTTAATAAAAAAGAAAGAAGATTAGCTTTAAAATCTATATTAAGCTCAAAAGTAGCTGAAAACGAATTAACAGTTGTTGATAAATTAGAAGTTAAAGAAATTAAAACAAAAACTATGGTAAAAGCTTTAGCAGACTTGAAAGTTGAAGGAAAAACTTTAATCGTTTTACCAGAAAACAATCAAAATGTTTTCATGTCAGCTAGAAATATTGAAGGAGTTAAAACAATTGCTCTAAACAATATTAATGTATTTGATTTATTAAAATATACAAACCTTATTTTACCATTAGACACCGTTAAAAAAATAGAGGAGGTGTATGCATAATGTTAGCAGAAGAAATCATTATAGCTCCAGTTGTTACTGAAAAAAGTAATGATGAGTTACAAGAAGGTAGATACACTTTCAAAGTAAATAAAAAAGCTACTAAAGTGCAAATCGCACAAGCTGTTGAAAAATTATTTAATGTTAAAGTTTTGAAAGTAAATACTATGCACGTTAATGGAAAAACTAAAAGAGTTGGTTACCATGTTGGTAAGACTTCTGATTGGAAAAAGGCTATTGTTACTATAGATACTAATCCTTCAGATGTTTCTTACTTGGGTAAAGGTGGTAAAGAAGTTAAAGTTTCTAAGAAATATAAAGATTCTATTGATGAATTTATGGGCGCATAGAAAAATCAATTAAAAGCAACAATCTGCACATTTTCAATATTTAATACAAACTTCAGCATACAAACGTATAGCTTCAGCTTGTATCAAATATTAAAAATGCACATCTTATCACTTTTAATCAATTTTTAATTATAAGCGGCGTCTAACTGCGTTGCCAATTTTTAAATAAAGAGATAAATATCTGGAAAATACCAGGAAAATAAAGAATATCTGTATGCGGAGCAGGAAAAAATCCGTAAATATGTATAGAAACGAATTTATTAAAAGAGTTATTTTATAAATTCAAGAAAGGAAAGAGAAAAAATGGGAATGAAACATTTTAAGCCATATACACCTTCAAGAAGAAACATGACAGTTTCAGACTTTTCTGAAATAACAAAGAAAACTCCTGAAAAATCATTATTAGCTAAGAAAAAAGAAAAAGCAGGAAGAAACAGTTATGGTAGAATTACAGTAAGACATCAAGGTGGCGGAAACAGACAAAAATACAGAATTATAGATTTTAAAAGAAAAAAAGATAACATGGAAGCAACAGTTATCGGAATTGAATATGATCCAAACAGAAGTGCAAATATAGCTTTAGTTCAATATGAAGATGGAGAAAAAGCATATATATTAGCACCACAAGGATTAAAAGATGGAGATAAAGTAGTTTCTGGAGATTCAGTAGATATTAAACCAGGAAATTGTATGCCAATAAGTTCTATCCCAGTTGGTACTTTAATTCACAATATTGAATTAAATCCAGGTCAAGGTGGAAAATTAGTTAGAACAGCAGGACAAAGTGCTCAATTAATGGCAAAAGAAGGAAAATATGCACATGTAAGATTGCCTTCAGGAGAAATGAGACTTATCTTAGCTAGATGTAGAGCAACAATTGGTGTAATTGGAAATGCAGATCATGAAAACATTAAAATCGGTAAAGCTGGTAGAAAACGTCACATGGGATGGAGACCAGAAGTTAGAGGATCTGTTATGAACCCAGTAGATCACCCTCATGGTGGTGGTGAAGGTAAAGCACCAGTAGGACACGCTGGACCATTAACACCTTGGGGTAAACCAGCTCTAGGATATAAGACAAGAAATAAAAAGAAATCAACAAATAAATTTATAGTTAAGAGAAGAAAGTAATTGAAAGGAGGACATCTAAATGTCTAGATCAAGCAAGAAAAAGCCATTTGTACAAGAAAAATTATTAAAAAGAATAGAAGACATGAATGAAACAGGAGCAAAAGATGTTTTGAAAACATGGTCAAGAGCTTCTACAATTTATCCACAAATGGTTGGACACACAATAGCTGTCCATGACGGTAGAAAACATGTTCCAATTTATATAACAGAAGAAATGATTGGACATAAATTAGGAGAATTTGCTCCAACAAGAACATTCAAAGGTCATGCAGGAGAAAAGACAAGCAAAGTTAAATAACATAAACATGAGTTAAGGAGGTAAAAAAAGTGCAAGAACAAGAAATCGCTGTAAAAGAAGCAAGAGCAACTCTTAAATATGCAAGAATTTCTGCTAGAAAAGTTAAAATTGTTGCAGATTTAATAAGAGGAAAAGATGCAATGGAAGCTTTAACAATAGTTAAATTCACACCAAAAGCATCATCAGAAGTTATCGAAAAATTATTGAAATCAGCAATTGCAAATGCAGAAAATAATCATGATATGAAATCTGAAAATTTATATGTTGCTGAAATATATGCAAACCAAGGACCAACATTAAAAAGAATAAGACCAGCTGCAAAAGGATCAGCAGTTAGAATCAGAAAAAGAACAAGTCATATTACAATCGTATTAAGAGAAAAGGAGGATTAATAGGATATGGGACAAAAAGTACATCCAACAGGAGTGAGAGTTGGAATAATCAAAGACTGGAACTCAAAATGGTATGCAGATTCTAAAAACTTCTCAGACTATTTAGTAGAAGACCAAAAAATACGTAAATTTTTAAAGAAAAAATTATACGCAGCTGGAGTTTCTAAAATAGAAGTTGAAAGAACTGCTAAAGCCGTAAAAGTAAATCTATATACTGCAAAACCAGGAATCGTAATCGGAAAAGGTGGAGCAGGAGCAGAAAGCACAAAAGCTGAGCTTGCAAAATTAATCGGAAAAGATGTAAACTTAAACATCGTAGAAGTTAAAAATGTAGACACAGATGCACAATTAGTTGCAGAAAACATTGCAGGACAATTGGAAAGAAGAATTTCATTCAGACGTGCTATGAAACAATGTATGCAAAAAGCTACAAAAGCTGGAGCATTAGGAATTAAAACAGCTGTATCAGGTAGACTTGGTGGAGCTGACATGGCTAGAACTGAATTCTATAAAGAAGGAAATATTCCATTACAAACTCTAAGAGCTGACATAGATTATGGATTTGCTGAAGCAAATACAACATATGGAAAAATTGGAGTAAAAGTTTGGATTTATAAAGGAGAAATTCTTCCAAGTAAAAAAGTGGAAGGAGGCGCTGAATAATGCCATTAATGCCAAAAAGAACAAAGTTCAGAAAAATGCAAAAAGGTAGAATGAGAGGAAAAGCTACAAGAGGAAATAAAATATCAGATGGTGAATATGGAATTCAAGCTGTAACAGGAGGTTTAATTACAGGAAATCAAATAGAAGCAGCTCGTATTGCTATGACACGTTATATAAAAAGAGGTGGAAAAGTTTGGATTAAAATCTTTCCAGACAAACCAATCACTTCTAAACCAATTGGAACTCGTATGGGTAAAGGAAAAGGTGCTCCAGAATATTGGGTAGCAGTTGTTAAACCAGGAAGAGTAATGTTTGAAATTGCTGGTGTACCAGAAGAAACTGCAAGAGAGGCACTAAGACTTGCGATGAATAAACTACCTATAAAAACAAAATTTATCGCTAAAGAAACAGAAAAGGTAGGTGAAAATGATGAAGATAAGTAAAATAAGAGAAATGTCTTCACCAGATTTAGAAAAGGAATTAGGTGAACTAAAAACAGAATTGTTCAAATTAAAATTTAGTTTAGCTACAAATGGATTAGATAATCCTATGAAAATAAAAGAAGTTAAAAAAGATATAGCTAAAATAAATACTGTATTAACAGAAAGAAAAATTGCAGAATCTAAAGCTCAATAATAAAATTAAAAAAAGGGAAGTATATAAAATTCCCCTATCAAAAAGAAGGAGGATTCATAAATGGAAGAAAGAAATCTTCGTAAAGTTATGCAAGGTACAGTTGTATCAAACAAAATGGATAAAACTGTAGTTGTAGCTGTAGAAACAAGCGTAAGCCATGGAGTTTATGGTAAAACAGTAAAAAGAACTTACAAATTAAAAGCTCATGATGAACAAAATGCTTGCCAAATCGGCGACAAAGTTAAGGTTATGGAAACAAGACCTCTATCAAAAGATAAAAGATGGAGAGTTGTAGAAATTACTGAAAAAGCAATAATAAAATAAGAATCAAATAAAGTAAAAGAATAACAAAAAGAAGGGAGGAACCACAAAATGATACAACAACAAACAAGATTAAAAGTAGCTGACAACACAGGTGCAAAAGAATTAATGTGCATCAGATGTTTAGGAGGATCATACAGAAAAACTGCTAACATTGGAGATGTAATAGTTGCTTCAGTTAAATCAGCAACACCAGGAGGCGTTGTTAAAAAAGGTGATGTTGTAAAAGCTGTTATCGTAAGATCTAAAAGAGGTTTACGTAGAGCAGATGGTTCATATATAAAATTTGATGAAAATGCAGCAGTTATTATAAAAGAAGATAAAACTCCAAAAGGAACACGTATCTTCGGACCAGTTGCAAGAGAATTAAGAGAAAAGGATTATATGAAAATATTATCATTAGCTCCAGAAGTTCTATAGTCTATATACAACATAGACTGTTGATTATAAATAAAGAGAATATAGAAAATTTTTAAAGAAGGAGGGAAATCTCTCATGAGAATCAAAAAAGGTGATACAGTTAAAGTGTTATCAGGAAATGATAAAGATAAAACAGGAGAAGTACTAGAAGTACTACCTAAAAAAGATAAAGTTATCGTTAAAGATGTAAATATCAGAAAAAAACACACTAAAGCTAGAAGAGCCGGAGAAGAAGGCGGAATTATAGCTTCAGAACATCCTATTTCTAGTTCAAAAGTAAATGTTGTATGCCCAAAATGTGGTAAAGCAACAAGAATTGGATATAGTGTAGAAAAAGATGGTAAAGTACGTGTTTGCAAAAAATGCGGTGCAAATTTAAAATAAGAAAGGAGGATTTAAACAAAAATGGAAAAATTAAGAGAACAATATGAAAAAGAAGTAATCCCAGCATTAATGAAAAAATTCAACTATAAATCAGTTATGGAAGTTCCAAAGCTAGATAAAATAGTTATAAATATCGGTTTAGGTGATGTAAAAGAAAATCCTAAATCATTAGAAAATGCTATAAAAGATTTAGCTCAAATTACAGGACAACAACCAGTAATTACAAAAGCTAGAAAATCAATTGCAGCATTCAAATTAAGAGAAGGTGTAAATGTAGGATGTAAAGTAACATTAAGAGCAGACAAAATGTATGATTTTGCTTACAAACTATTTAATGTAGCACTTCCAAGAGTTAGAGACTTTAGAGGAGTATCAAATAATTCTTTTGATGGTAGAGGTAACTACTCTATGGGTATAAAAGAACAATTAATATTCCCAGAAATCGAATATGATAAAGTTGATAAAATTAGAGGTATGGATATCATATTTGCAACTACTGCTAAAACAGACGAAGAAGCAAAAGAGTTGCTAAAGCTTATGGGAATGCCATTTAAAGCTTAAAAAAGGAGGAAAATAAAAACTATGGCTAAAAAATCAATGAAAGTAAAACAAGCTAGACCACAAAAATACCAAACAAGAGAATACAATAGATGTAAATTATGTGGTAGACCACATGCTTATATCAGAAAATATGGTATTTGCCGTGTATGTTTTAGAGAATTAGCACATAAAGGAGAAATACCAGGTGTTAAAAAAGCAAGCTGGTAAAATTGATAAAGTAGTAAAAAGGAGGTAAGAGAAAAAATGACAACTACAGATCCAATCGCAGATATGCTTACAAGAATAAGAAACGCAAACAGTTCAAAACATAAAACAGTAGATGTACCTGCATCAAACATAAAATTAGGTATTGCAGAAATATTATTCAAAGAAGGATATATAAAATCTTTTGAAGAAATAAAAGATGAGAATCAAGGAATTATAAGAATTACTTTAAAATATGATGAAAAAGGAACAAGAGTAATTGATGGATTAAGAAGAATCAGTAAACCAGGACTAAGAGTATATGCTTCTAAAGAAGATTTACCACAAGTTCTAAATGGTTTAGGAATTGCTATAATCTCTACATCTAAAGGTTTAAAAACAGATAAAGAAGCTCGCCAATTAGGTGTAGGTGGAGAAGTTTTAGCATATATATGGTAATTTGTATAAATACATTTAAAATCAGAAGGAGGGAGAAAAAATCATGTCAAGAATTGGAAATAAACCAATAACAGTACCAGATGGTGTTGAAGTAAAAATAGATGGACATAAAGTTACTGTAAAAGGACCAAAAGGTACATTAGAAAGAGAAATACATAAAAATATTTCTTTAGCAATGGAAGGTAATGAAATTAAAGTAACTAGAATAAATGACGAAGCTCAAAATAGAAGTTTACATGGATTAACAAGAACTTTAATCAATAACATGATTATAGGTGTTAAAAATGAATATTCAAAAGAATTACAAATAAATGGTGTTGGATATAGAGTTCAAAAACAAGGAAACGACTTAAATTTAACATTAGGATATTCACATCCAGTAATCTTTAAAGCTCCAGAAGGAATTACTTTTGATGTACCAAATGCTAATACTATTATAGTAAAAGGTATTGATAAAGAATTAGTTGGACAAACAGCAGCAGTTATTAGAACAAAAAGACCACCTGAAGTTTATAGAGGTAAAGGTATTAAATATGCTGATGAAGTTATTAGACGTAAAGAGGGTAAAACAGGTAAATAATTTTAATGAAATTAATCATCTTGCACATTTTTCAATTTATAAAAAACTTCAATGTACAAAAGTACAATTTCAGCTTTTTATAAATTTCAAAATGCACAATATAATCAATTTCACTAAAATTAAAAACTAATAGGTGAAAACATCTAGAAAGGAGTAATTGAAATGGTTAAGAAAACAGATAGAAAAATGGAAAGAGCTAGAAGACATTTAAGAGTAAGAAGAAAAATATCTGGAACACAAGAAAGACCAAGATTGTGTGTATATAGAAGTAATAAAAACATTTATGTTCAAATCATTGATGATGTTGCTGGAAAAACACTAGTGTCAGCTTCTACTTTAGATAAAGAAGTTAAAACAAAATACGCAAACAAAGAAGCTGCTAAAGAAGTTGGAACACTTATTGCTAAAAAAGCAAAAGAACATAAAATTGAAAACGTAGTATTTGACCGTGGAGGATATATTTATCACGGAATAGTTAAAGAATTAGCTGAAGCAGCTAGAGAAGGCGGATTAAAATTCTAATTATTATCTAAAAAAGGAGGAAAGAAAACCAATGGAAGAAAAAAACGAATTAAAAGAGAAAGTTGTTGCTATCAATAGAGTTGCAAAAGTTGTAAAAGGTGGTAGAACTTTCAGATTTAGTGCAGTTGTTGTCGTTGGTGATGAAAACGGACATATTGGTGTAGGTAATGGTAAAGCAGCAGAAGTGCCAGATGCTATCAAAAAAGCAATTCAAGAAGCTAAGAAAAACTTAGTAGAAGTACCAGTAGTTGGAACAACAGTACCTCATGAATATATAGGAACATTCGGAAGTGCAAAAGTTATGCTTAAACCAGCATCAGTTGGTACTGGAGTTATCGCTGGGGGTAGCGTTAGACCAGTATTAGAGCTTGCAGGTTACAAAGATATAAGAACAAAAGTTATTGGAACAAACAATCCAAGAAACGTTGTATATGCTACAATCGAAGGTTTAAAATCAATGCAAACAATAGAACAAGTAGCTAAAAAAAGAGGAAAAAAAGTAGAAGATATTTTATAATTGATATACGAAAAATAAAAAATAAGGAGGTGCACAGCTAAAAATGAAACTAGGAGAATTAAAACCAGCAGTTGAAAAAACAAAAAGAACAAGAGTTGGACGTGGAATAGGTTCAGGATTAGGAAAAACATCAGGTAGAGGTCATAAAGGACAAAAAGCTAGATCTGGTGGAGGAGTAAGACGTGGATTTGAAGGAGGTCAAACACCATTATATAGAAGACTTCCAAAAAGAGGATTTACAAACATCCATGCAAAAACTTATACAGAAGTAACTTTAACAATGTTAAATAAATCAAAAGCTACAGATGTAACAGCTCAAACTCTATTAGAAGAAGGAATCATTGGAAAAATCAATGATGGAATCGTTATATTAGCAACTGGAAAATTAGATAAAAAATTAAACGTAAAAGCCACAAGATTTACTACAAAAGCAAAAGAAGCAATTGAGGCTTTAGGTGGAAAGGCTGAGGTGATTTAATTGTTTAAAACAATCAAAAATGCACTAAAAACGCCAGAAGTAAGAAAAAAATTATGGTACACACTTTTACTTATAATTATATTCCGTTTAGGATGCTATATAACAGTACCTGGTGTTAATAGTATTGCATTATCAGAAGCAATGAGTTCAGTTGATGGAGTTGCAGGATTAATTAATATGATTTCCGGAGGAGCCTTCTCAAGATTCTCTATATTTGCAATGTCTATCACACCATATATTACAGCATCAATCGTAGTACAATTATTAGCAATGATTATTCCATCTTTAGAAAGATTAACAAAAGAAGGTGGAGAAGAAGGAAGAAAGAAAATTGACAAATATACTAAAATAATAACAATAATTTTAGCTTTAGTAGAAGCTATTGGATTATTCTTATCATATAAAAGTTCAGGAATATTTGTTAATACAGAATTCCTAACAGGTGCATTAGTAGTTGTTGGCCTTGTTGGAGGTACTTCACTATTAATGTGGTTAGGAGATCAAATTACAAGTAAAGGAATTGGAAATGGAATTTCAATTATTATATTTGTAGGTATTGTTTCAGGACTACCAAGTTTTGTAACAACTTTATGGGGATTAATTTTTACAGAAAGCGGATTTAGCACAACAGGATTATTATTAGCATTAGGAATTATATTAGGTGCAATAATTCTAATTGCTGGTGTTGTATTTGTTCAACAAGCAGAAAGAAGAGTACCTGTACAATATTCTAAAAAGGTTGTAGGAAGAAAAATGGTTGGTGCACAAAATACACATATTCCATTAAAACTAGCAATGGCTGGAGTTATGCCAATTATCTTTGCATCATCATTTATGACTTTCCCAGCTATGATAATTCAATTGTTTGTAAAAGATATTGCCTCACAAACAGGATTTTTAGCAGGACTATATAAATTTTCTATTGCTACATCTTCATCAAGTGTTGGAATAGGTTATTCTATAGCTAATGCAATTGTATATTTATTATTAATTGTTGGATTTACATTTTTCTATACTTATGCTACATTTAATCCAGCAGAAGTATCAGCAACAATTAAGAAAAATGGTGGTTTCATACCAGGTATTAGAGCTGGAAAACCAACTACAGAATATTTATCATCAATTATCTCTAAATTAACATGGTTTGGTGGTTTATTCTTAGCAATAATTGCTATTTTACCAATGTTTTTAAGATTTACAAATCTTAATATTGCATTTGGTGGAACATCTATATTAATCGTTGTAGGTGTTGCATTAGAAACAATACAACAATTAGAATCACAACTTGCTATGAGACATTATAAGGGATTTTTGGAATAAAATTATAAAAAATACTATATCATATAAGGTATGGTATTTTTTTATATTATAAGAAACTTCTACAAACCTCCTATAATATAAAAAGTGTTATAAATTACATTTTTACGTACGAAAAAATGTAAAAAAACACAAAAAAACAGACTTATAGTTATAAAAAAGAAGTTAAAGCATATTGAAAATGTATAAATTACTTGATTTTTCTATGGCTTTGTAGTAAAATAGGTTAGTAAAATCAAGAGATAAGGAGAGATGAGAATGATAATAATAATGTTAGGAGCGCCAGGAACTGGAAAAGGAACAGTGGCCGGAATGTTAGAAAAAGGAATCGGAATAAAGCAAGTATCAACAGGAGACATATTTAGAAAAAATATGCAAGAAGGAACAGAAATAGGAAAAATAGCAGAAAGTTATATATCAAAGGGACAACTAGTACCAGATGAAGTAACAATAAAAATTGTAAAAAATAGATTAGAAGAAAAAGATGTAGAGAACGGAATAATATTAGATGGATTTCCAAGAACATTGGAACAAGCAAAAGCACTTGATAAAATATTAGAAGAAAAAAATAAAAAAATAGATATGGTATTAAATTTGGTAACACCAGAAAAAGAAATAATAGAAAGAATAGTAAATAGAAGAATATGTTCAAATCCTGAATGTAAAACAATATATAATATTGTAATGAATCCGCCAAAAGAAGATGGAATATGTGACAAATGTGGAAGTAAACTAATTCAAAGGAAAGATGACAATGAAGAAACTGTAAAAGCAAGAATTAAATCATATATTGAACAAACAAGCCCATTAGTAGAATATTATGAGAAAAAGGGAATACTAAGAACAGAAAATGTAACAAAAGAAAATAATCACTTAGGAAAACAAGTAGCAGATGAAATAATTGAAGAAATTAAAAAATAGTTTTACGTAATGATGATATGTAAAAAAAGCTCTAAATAAGTACAAATATTGCTTTGAAATATAGAAAGGAAGAGACCATAAATGGTAACAATAAAATCAAAAAGAGAAATAGAATTAATGAAAGAAGCATGTAAAGTAGTAGCTTTAACATATGAAAAATTGGAAAAAGAGATAAAACCAGGAATGACAACACTTGAATTAGACCAATTAGCAGAAAAAACAATGAGAAGTTTAGGTGCTATACCAGCAGAAAAAGGATATGACTCAGGAATAAGAGGAGTACCTAAATTTCCAGCATCTATATGTATATCAATAAATGATGAAGTAATACATGGAATACCTTCAAAAAATAGAATAATAAAAGATGGAGATGTTGTTAGTATTGATACAGTTGCTTTAAAAGATGGTTTTAATGGAGATGCAGCAAGAACTTTTATAGTTGGAAAGGCAACAAAAGAAGCTCAAAGATTAGTAGATGTTACTAAACAAGCTTTTTTTGAAGGAATAAAATTTGCAAAACCAGGATATAGAATAGGCGATATATCACATGCAATAGGTGAATATGTACATAGTCAGGGATATTCTGTAGTAAGAGAATTTCAAGGACATGGTATTGGCAGAGAAATGCATGAAGATCCAGGAATTCCAAACTATGGTAAAGCAGGTAGAGGTATGAAAATTGAACCGGGTATGACTCTAGCAATTGAGCCTATGGTTATTCAAGGTAAACCTAATATTTTAGAACTAGATGATGGTTGGACAATAATCACAGAAGATGGCAGTTTGGCAGCTCATTATGAAAATACAATTTTAATTACAGAAAAAGAGCCAAAAATATTGACAATTCTATAAAAATGGTGTAAAATTAAGTAGTTAATATGCAAAATAGGAATATTTTGCATAAAATGCTCTTTGTGAGGAGGGAAAATGATGGCAAAAGAAGATGTTATAGAGGTAGAGGGAACAGTTGTAGAAGCTTTACCAAATACAAACTTTAAAGTTGAACTAGAAAATGGGCACCAAATATTAGCACATATTTCTGGAAAACTAAGAATGAATTATATCAAAATATTACCAGGAGATAAAGTTAAAGTAGAATTATCCCCATATGACTTGACAAAAGGTCGCATCACATGGAGAGCAAAATAGTTATTTAGTTAAAAATTAACCCAAATAAAATATACAAGGTGTTTAACACTAAAAATTTTAAGGAGGTGCCAAAATGAAAGTAAGACCATCAGTAAAGAAAATATGTGACAAATGCAAAATTATAAAAAGAAAAGGTGTTATTAGAGTTATATGCGAAAACCCTAAACACAAACAAAGACAAGGATAGTCTTTAAATTAATTTGTTTATAACACAAATTAGGTAGCGGCTGTGAAACCCAAAAGGATTTACATATCGAATTTGTGTTTATATATATCTTCAAAACTTTTTAAAACCACTGCGCAAAAACAGTGCATTTCAATTAAAAAGAAAGAAGAAAAACTATAATAAAAGAAAAAAATTTGGAGGTGCAAAAAAATATGGCTCGTATAGCAGGAGTAGACTTGCCTAAAGAAAAAAGAGTAGAAATAGGTTTAACATATATCTACGGAATTGGATTATCAAGTTCACAAAAAATTCTAGCAAAAGCTGGTATAAATCCAGATACTAGAGTAAAAGATTTAACTGACGAACAAGAAAACGCAATAAGAAAAATTATTGATGAATCATACAATGTTGAAGGTGACTTAAGAAGAGAAGTTGCTCTTAATATTAAAAGACTTACAGAAATCGGTTGCTACAGAGGTTTAAGACATAGAAGAGGTTTACCTGTAAGAGGACAAAGAACTAAAACTAATGCTAGAACAAGAAAAGGTCCTAGAAAGTTAGTTAGTAAAAGCAAAAAATAATTCAATTCTAATCAATTTTAAATTTGAATTATAATTTGAATTTTAAGATTTGCAAAATAAAAAGAAGTTTTAGAATAAAAAAATTCTAAACTTAAAATATTAAAGAAAACCTTATTAGAAATGAAGGAGGGAATTTTAGAAAATGGCTAAAAATACAACAAGAAAACCAGTAGCTAGAAGAAATAGAAAAAACATAGAAAAAGGTGCAGCACACATTCACTCTAGCTTTAATAATACAATAGTAACAATTACAGATACACAAGGAAATGCAATTTCATGGGGAAGTGCTGGAGAATTAGGATTCAAAGGTTCAAGAAAAAGCACACCATATGCAGCTGGACAAGTTGCTGAAACAGCAGCTAAAGCAGCTATGGAGCATGGATTAAAAACTGTTGAAGTATTTGTAAAAGGACCAGGTTCAGGAAGAGAAGCAGCAATAAGAGCTTTACAAACAGCAGGTTTAGAATTAAGTAGTATCAAAGATGTAACACCAATTCCACATAATGGTTGTAGACCACCAAAAAGAAGACGTGTATAGAAAGGAGTAAATATAATGGCAAGATATAAAGATGAACAATGCCGTATTTGTCGTAGAGAAGGACAAAAATTGTTCTTAAAAGGGTCAAGATGTTATTCAGATAAGTGCAGTATTTCTAGAAGAAATTATGCACCAGGACAACATGGACAAAAAAGAGCAAAATTATCTGAATACGGAACACAATTAAGAGAAAAACAAAAAACAAAATCATATTATGGAGTCGGAGAAAAACAATTTAGAAAATATTTCGCAATGGCTTCAAATAAAAAAGGTGTAACAGGTGCTAACCTATTACAAATATTAGAAAGTAGATTAGACAATGTTGTTTACAGATTAGGATTTGGAACTTCAAGAGCACAAGCTAGACAATTTGTAAACCATGGACAATTTGAAGTAAATGGTAAAAGAGTAGATATACCATCATACTTGGTAAAAGCTGGAGACGTTATTACAGTTAGAGAAATCAAAAAAGATAATGCTACTATAAAAGCAAATGTTGAAGAGAATTCTGCAAGACCAGTACCAGCTTGGTTAGAAAAAGATAATGAAAAATTAAGCGGTAAAGTAGTAAGATTAGCAAGCAGAGAAGATATAGATCTACCAATAGAAGAACATCTAATAGTAGAGTTGTACTCAAAATAATAGTATTTAAAAGTAAGTGCAAAGGGTTTATCAAAACTTTGAAATTTTACTTGGAAGAACCGAGAAAGTTTTTAAAAAAAGTGAGAGGCAAGTTCTCATATTAGGAGGTAAAAATGATAGAATTTGAAAAGCCAAATATTGAATGTCTAGAGGTTGATGACACAAATAATTATGCAAAATTTGTATGTGAACCATTAGAAAGAGGTTATGGAGTAACAATAGGGAACTCTTTAAGAAGAATATTACTTTCATCACTTCCAGGATGTGCAATAACAAGCGTAAAAATTGATGGAGTATTACATGAATTTTCTACAATTGCAAATGTAGTAGAAGATGTGCCAGAAATAATCGTAAACTTAAAAAATGTTAGATTAAAAACAGATGATATTGACGAAAAAGTATTAAGAATAGACTTCAAAGGAGAAGGAGAAGTTACTGCAGGAGATATAGTAACAGATGGAACAGTAGAAGTATTAAATCCAGAATTACATATAGCAACAGTATCTGAAGGTGGTCATTTAAAAATGGAAATGACAGCTGATAAGGGAAGAGGATACAACTCAGCAGAGAAAAACAAAAAACCAGATCAAGATATCTCTGTATTACCAATAGATTCAATATATACACCAGTGAAAAAAGTAAACTATCAAGTAGAAAATACCAGAGTAGGACAAATGGTAGATTATGATAAATTAGTAATAGAAGTATGGACAGATGGAAGCTTAAAAGCTCATGAAGCATTAAGTTTAGCTGCAAAAGTAATGACAGGACATTTAGAATTATTTATTGACTTGTCAGAAAAAACTAAAAATACACAAGTAATGATAGAAAAAGAAGAAGCTAAAAAAGAAAAAGTGCTAGAAATGTCTATTGAAGAATTAGAATTATCAGTAAGATCATTTAACTGCTTAAAGAGAGCCGGAATTGCAACTGTTGAAGATTTAATAAGTAAATCAGAAGCAGATATGATGAAGGTAAGAAATTTAGGTAAAAAATCTTTTGATGAAGTAACAGCAAAATTACATTCATTAGGTTTAGACTTTGCACATGAAGAAGAATAAAAAGTAAAATAAAACTGTAAAAAACAAGGAGGGTGAACAAATTGGCTACAAATAGAAAGCTAGGAAGAACAACAGATATTAGAATGGCAATGTTAAAAAACTTAACAACAGATTTGTTAGTATATGGTAAAGTTGAAACAACATTACCAAGAGCTAAAGAAGTTAAATCAATAGCAGATAGTCTAATATCATTAGCAATAAAAGAAAAAGACAACTTTGAAGAAGTAGAAGTAACAATAAAAAAAGCAAAATTAGATTCAAAAGGAAATAAAGTAACAGAATTAGTAAAAAGCAAAAACGGAAACGAATATTTAAAAGTTGTTAAAGAAGAAGTTAAAGAAAAAAGACAAAAAGATATGCCATCAAGATTAAATGCAAGAAGAAAAATGATGAGAAAATTAAATAAAGTAAAAGATAGTGATGGAAACAATATCGATGTACCAGCAAAATTATTTAATGAAATTGCACCTAAATATGCTGAAAGCAATGTAGGTGGATATACAAGAATAGTAAAAGCTGGACCAAGAAGAGGAGACGGAGCAGAAGTTGCTATATTACAATTAATTTAATTTCAATACTATCATATATTTAATATTATAAAATGAAGCGGGGAATTTATAAATTTTCGGCTTTATTTTTTTAATTCTAGGAAACTTCTTTGAAATTCCTAGAATTAAAAAAACTGCACAGAAATTTGCAAAGCAAATTTCGCGCACGAACAAAGACGCGGACTAAAAAATATTCTAAAAAGTGCTAATGTTATTAATGTCCGATTTTGTTCTTATAAATAAATATTTTTCACAAAAAAATAACAAACGAATATTATATCTACATAAGGAAGAAAAAATTTTTAACAAATCAGTCCTTTTAGGAAGGAAAGTGCTATATATGTTAGAATTTATAGTAAACACAATATTTTGGACATTTACTATTTATGGAATATATGAATTTATTAAAAACATAATATATTTAACTACATATACAAACATGAAAGCAGATGGAATTTATGTAATAATAGCAGTAAAAAATCAAGAAGAAAAAATAGAAGGATTTTTACGTTCCATTCTATTTAAAATATTATATGGAAGAGAAGAATACTTAAAAAACATAATTGTTGCAGATTTAGAATCATCTGACAATACAAAAGAAATATCTAAAAAATTAGCAAAAGATTATGAAATTCTAAAAGTCACAAGTTGGAAAGAATGTAAAGAAATAATGGATAGTATAAATGATTTAAAAAAGTAACAGTATTTTTGGGAGGACAGAGCAAAAAACAGTAATGCTTTTTGAGTCCGGCCCCAAAAGCACCAGCCCAAAAAACAGTAATGCTTTTTGAGTCCGGCCCCAAAAGCACCAGCCCAAAAAACAGTAATGCTTTTTGAGTCCGGCCCCAAAAGCACTAGCCCCAAAAACAGCAATAAAAATATTTCAAAAATTAAGAAATTGTGATATAATAAACGAAAACTAATTAAAAAGGAGAAAACATATTGGAAATACAAGGACAAGTAGAAGGAATAATCTATCAGAATGAAGCAAACAGCTACACAATAGCAAACCTAGAAACAGAAAATGAAGAAATAACAATAGTAGGATATTTACCATTTATAGTAGAAGGCGATAATTTAAAAGTAACTGGAAACTATGTAGAGCATAAAGAATATGGAACACAATTTAAAGTAACCACATTTGAAAAGATAATGCCAGAAAATATAGAAGCACTAGAAAAATATTTAGCAAGTGGAGCAATAAAAGGAATAGGAGAAGCTACAGCCAAAAGAATAATAAAAACATTTGGAGAAGAAACAATAGAAATACTAAAAAATGATCCAAAAAAATTAGCACTAGTAAAAGGAATATCAGAAGAAAAAGCACAAAAAATATCAGACAATTTTTTAGAAAATCAAGAAATGTGGAAAATAGTTGGCTTTTTAGAAAAATTTCATATAGGTGCACAACATGCAAAAAAAGTATATGAAAAATTAGGAGTAAATAGTATTGAAAAAATAAAAGAAGACCCATATTTACTAATAGAAATAGCAAGAGGTGTAGATTTTAGACAAATAGATCAAATGGCAATAAGAATAGGAATAACCCCAGATAATGATAGAAGGGTGCAAACAGGGATAAAATATGGACTTATAAAAAGTACAAATAATGGAAACAGTTGTGTATTAGAAACAAACCTAATAGAATATGTACAATCATTGCTAGATGTAAATTCAGAAACAATAGAAGATAATTTGATAGAACTAAAAACAAAAGGTGAAATCGTATATGAATTAAGAGAAAAAGAAGAATGGGTATATCTAACTAGATTTTATGAAACAGAACAAGAAATAGCATATAGATTAAAAAAATTAGAACAAAGTAAAAATGTTAAAGAGATAAAAAATGTAGAATCAGCACTAAGAAAAATAGAAAAAGAATCTGATATAGAATTATCAGAAAAACAAAAAGAAGCTATAGAAGAAATAAATAGAAATAATGTTTTAATAATAACAGGAGGGCCAGGAACAGGAAAAACAACAATAATTAAAACAATAATAGATATATATGAGGAAAGAGGAAAAAAAGTAATATTAGCAGCACCAACAGGAAGGGCCGCAAAAAAAATGACAGAAGCAACAGGAAAAGAAGCATCAACTTTACATAGATTATTATGTATAGGAAAGTTAGATGATGATGGAATATACCAAAGGCATGATGAATTTCAAGGAGAACCAATTGATGCAGATGTTATAGTTGTTGATGAATTATCAATGGTAGATATGTTTGTAATGAATTATCTTTTAAAATGTGTATACCAAAGTACTAAACTTGTACTTGTAGGAGATATAGACCAATTGCCATCAGTAGGCCCAGGAAGCATATTAAAAGATTTAATAGAATCAGAAACAATACAAACAGTACACTTAGATAAAATTTTTAGACAAGCTGCTAAAAGCAAAATAATTCTAAATGCACATAGAGTAAATAAGGGAGAACCATTTCTAAGCAAAGACGATATAGAGCAAGAAACAAATAAAGACTTTTTCTATATAAAACACAAGTCACAAGAAGAAATATTAAGAGAAGTAATAAGTCTTTGCACAGGAAGATTAGCAAAGTTCGGAAATTATGACTTTTTTCAAAATATTCAAATTCTTACACCAACTAAAAAAGGATTATTAGGAACTAAAGAGTTAAACAAAGAATTACAAGCATATTTAAATCCAAATTTAGATGGAAGACCAGAAAAATCAAATTCAGGAGCAATTTACAGAACTGGTGACAGAATAATGCAAATAAAAAATAATTATGATATGACATGGGATAGAGAAAATGATGATGGAAAAACAGAATATGGAGAAGGAATATTTAATGGAGAATTTGGAACAATAACAGAAATAAATGAAAAAAATAAAATTGTAGAAGTAAAATTTGATGATAACAAAGTTGCATGGTATGAATTTTCTGAATTAGATCAAATAGAACATAGTTATGCAATTACAATACATAAATCACAAGGAAGCGAATTTGATGTAGTAATAATGGTTGCACCTGTTGCAGCACCAATGTTACTAACAAGAAATTTACTATATACAGGAATTACCAGAGCAAAAAAATTATTAATAATAATAGGAACAGACAATGTTGTAGATTATATGATACAAAATGTTGATAGTAAAAAAAGAAACACAGGATTAAAACAAAAAATCATAAAAGAATTTGAACAGATAAGATAAAATGGTAAAAAGTCAACTATAATAATGTTAATATAAAGCGAAAGGAAATATATGCTACAAAAAATACAAAATATAATATATCCACAAAAGTGTGGAATATGTGGAAAAATAAATGAAAAAGCTCTTTGCAAAAAATGTCAGAAAATACTAGAAAATGAAGCAATTTGGAAAATAGAAGAAAATCAAAATCCATATATTTTTTTTAATGAATTAATTTCAATATTTAAGTATGATGGAATTATAAGAGAAAAAATACTAGATTACAAATTTAACGAAAAATCATATTTATATAAAATGTTTGTAAATTTTTTATTAAAAGATGCAAAAATATTTGAAAAAATAAAAGAGTATGATATAATCATTCCAGTACCAATAAGCAAAAAAAGAAAAAAAGAAAGAGGATATAACCAAAGTTTATTAATAGCAAAAGAAATAAGTAAACAATTAAAAAATAATAATAACAAAGAACTAAAATTAGAAACAAAATGTTTATACAAAATAAAAAATACAATAGAGCAAAGTAAATTAAACAAAGAAGAAAGAGAAAAAAATGCTCAAAATGTATATGAATTAAAAAATCAACAAATACTAAGAAATAAAAATGTTTTGCTATTTGATGACATTTATACAACAGGGAATACAGCAAACTCATGTTGCAAAGAGATAAAAAAAGCAGAGCCAACAAATATTGGAGTTTTGGTATTAGCAAAAGATTAAAAAAACTATATAATATAAAGGCTTTAAAATTTACATGTAAAAATTAGAAAGTACTTAAGAAAGGAAAGTGGAAGAATGGAAGATTTAGTAGAAAGTATCTTAGATTATGTACGTTCAGATTACACAGATTATGCCATAATGATAAATGGAGAATGGGGTTCAGGAAAAACATATTTTTGGAACAATAAAATACGCAAAAAAATAGAAACAATGCAACTTAATGGAAAAAGATACACAACTATATATATGTCATTATATGGAATATCAAATCTAGAGGAAATAAGCAAAAAAATCTTTATAGAAACAACACAACTAATGGACAAAAATTTAAGAAAATTCATGGATGCAAATGGACAAACTAATATTCCAGAATATGCAAAAACAGGACTAGATATGGCAAATTTCTTTGGAGTAACACAAAATGGAGATAAAATAGATTATGCAGACTTTTTCTCAACAGATGATAAAGTTTTATGTTTTGATGACTTGGAAAGAGCAAATGTAGATGTAATAGACATATTAGGATATATAAATAATTTTGTTGAACATGACCATATAAAAACAATAATAATATGTAATGAAAAAGAATTATCAACAAAGTTAAAAAGCTCAAATCTTGAAATGAAAACATTTATAGCAACATATTTATTAGATAAACAAAATGAATTAAATAAAACAGACAAACCAATGGTAGAAAAGATCCAAGACAAAATTGAACATGTATTTGATAAAGCAAATGACTATGAAAGAATAAAAGAAAAACTAATAGGAGAAACTTTTGAATATGCACCAAAATTTGATTATATCATAAATGGAATTTTAATGAGATATGAGAATGAACCAGATTTGATTAGATTCCTAAGAGAAAATACTAGACTAATAATAAATACATTTGAAAGAAGCGGAACCAGAAATTTAAGAATATTAAAACATGCATTAAATGATTTCAAAAAAGTATTTGATATGGTAAATAAAAGTTATCCTAACACAAGTCATAGAGTAATACAAACAATGTTAATATTTACAATAGCAATATCATTTGAAATAAAAGCAGGAAAAGTAACCAAAAATAAATTCATGAATATAAAAGACAATGAAGAATATAAAGCAATATTAGTATCATCAAGAGTATTAATGGATAACAGACAATTTTATATAAAAGAATTTGATAACAATTATTACTACAATTTCAAAGCAGAATATAGATTTTTCAAATTTATAGAATATTATGTACGAACAAGAATATTTGATATGAAAATATTCAAACAAGACATGGAAACAATTAGAAACACTGTAGACACAGAAAATCTACCAGGATATAAAAGATTACTTACTGAAGAATATTGGAAAATATCAGACGATGAATTTGACGGAGTCATAGAAGACATAATGAAAGACATAAAAGAAGGAAACTTAGAATTAATTGATATAGTAAAAATATATGCATATTTTAGTTATTTTTCAAGAAAAGGATTAATAGATTATGATGTAAAAACATTAAAAAATGTATTTTTTGATGGAATGAATAAATCATCTTTAAAATCAGAATACTGCGAAAATGTAAATGAAGAATTATCAAAAATAGCAATAGAAGAATTTGCAGAAGATATGGAAGAAATTTTAAGACATTTTGATAATTTAAATAATCAACTATTAGACAAAAAATATAGAGAAATGGCAGAAGATGTATTTAAATGCATACCTATGAAAATGGAACAGTTTTACGAAAAATTTGACAAACAATGTATGCAAATGCCAATATTCAAATATTATGATTCATATCAATTATTCCAAAGAATATCTTGTGCTAGTAATGAAGACATAGTTCTTATAAAAGAAAAATTAGTTGATCGTGTTGAAAGATATAAAGAGCAAATTGAACCTGAAATGAAAAATATTAAATTATTAAAACAAATTATGGATGATTACTTAAAAGATAAAGGTACAACTATAAAAATCGTTATGCTTAGAGAGTTTTCAAAAGATTTAGGCTATATTTTAGGAAAATATGAGTAATGCTTTTGGGGCCGGACTCAAAAAACATCATTCTTACATGCTATTATTTCTTATATAAGTTGAAAATTGTGATGATTTTTGAGTCCGGCCCCAAAAACATCGCTAAATTTCCATTTGACTACCAAGAAAAGTAGCAGCAGACTGAGCAACTTTCTTTTCAACATCATTCATTTTAGAAGAAGAATCTTTAGACATCAAAATAACAGTACCAATAGTATCACCATTAGAAATAATAGGGTACACAACTTGAGCATTATATTTTCTCTCCCTATTATCATTTTTAGTAATAGGCATAGAAACATCACTATTATCCTTACTAGTATAAACTTCCTTATCTTCCATAAGTTGTTCTAATTCAGAGCTAACATCTTGTTCCAAAAATTCCTTTTTAGAACCACCAGAAACAGCAATAATAGTATCTTTATCAGTAATACAAGCAATATGACCAGTAGTTTTAGATAAAGTTTCTGCATAGCCAGCAGCAAATTCAGAAAGTTCACCTATAGGAGAATACTTTTTCAAAATGACTTGACCCTCTCTATCAGTAAAAATTTCTAAAGGGTCACCCTCTTTAATACGTAAAGTTTTTCTTATTTCTTTAGGAATAACAACTCTTCCTAAGTCATCTATTCTACGCACAACACCTGTTGCTTTCATAATTTTATCACAATCCTTTCATAATTATTTTCAAAAATTCTCTTTTAAATTTATGTCTACTGTTATTATGCCAAAAGTGGAAAAAAATATACATAAATTTAAAAATATAAAAATTTACAAAAAAATTCCAAAAAACATTAACTAATAAGTAAAAAAACACCCAAAAGACTGCTTGACAATAATACTAAAATATAGTATAATTTTACCAGTGTTTGCCAAGAGAGGCAAAGGATGAGATTTTATTTAAACCTAAAATATAGGACAAAATGTTTATAAAAGAAGCGGAAAAGATAATAAAGAGATATTATCAAAATTTATTAATTAAAAACGGAAAATTAAAAAACAATTAATAAAAGTTGTTAAAACTTTAAATATTAGTTAATAATAAACATAGGAGAATTATGTTTTTAATTTCTATGAATTAAAAAAATTCATAGAATATTAATTGCATTTATTGTGTAAACATAAAATTTAGGAAAATGAAATTGAAATAAAGAGAGAAAAACTTATAAAATCAAAATAAAAGACAATGTATAGCAAAATAAGCTTCTTTTATATTTGAAAATATAAGTATAATTTATATTTATAGAAAGGAATGTGAGAATTTATGACAAGAGAAAATGAAAACGGACAAGAAAAAAAAGAAAATACAAAAAGAAATACAAGAAAAACAAATGCAGAAATAAGAAATAATACAAATAAAAAAGGAGAAAAAACAAAAAGAACAGAAGGGAGAACATTAGAAAAAAAGGCAATAGAAAGTAAAACAAATTCAAGAAGTAGGAGAACAAGAACTACAGAAAAAGCTACTAAATTACCAATAAAAAGAGAAGAAAAATCAATGATAAGACATAGTAGAAAAGCAACAAGTCTAGTAAATGTAAAAAATGAAGAAAATTTACCAACAACATCAAACAAAAGAAATTCAGATATATTCAAAAAATCAAAATTAAAAATAATACCATTAGGTGGATTACATGAAGTTGGAAAAAACATAACAGTATTTGAATATGAAGATGAAATAGTAATAGTAGATTGTGGACTATCATTTCCAGAAGATGATATGTTAGGAATAGATTTAGTAATACCAGACATTACTTACTTAGAAAGAAACAAAGAAAAAATAAAAGGAATGGTAATAACACATGGACATGAAGACCATATAGGAAGCATACCATATTTCTTAAAACAAATAAATGTACCAATTTATGCTACAAAATTAACAATAGGACTAATAAAAAATAAATTAGAAGAGCATAAATTACTAAGAAGTACAGAATTAATAGAAGTAACACCTGGACAAACAATAATATTAGGAGAAAAATTTAAAGTAGAATTTATAAGAAGCACACATAGTATTCCAGATTCAGTCATGTTAGCAATAACTACACCAGTAGGAACAGTTCTACACACAGGAGATTTTAAAGTAGACTATACACCAATTGATGGAAAAATGATGGATTTTGGGAGAATTGCAGAATTAGGAAACAAAGGTATACTAGCATTAATGGCAGATAGTACAAACGCAGAAAGAAAAGGATTTACAATGTCAGAAAGCTCTGTAGGAGAGGTGTTTGACAAATTATTTATACATTGTACAAAAAGAATAGTTGTAGCAACATTTGCATCAAATGTACACAGAGTTCAACAAATTGTAAATAGTGCTGTAAAATATGGAAGAAAAATTGCTGTATGTGGAAGAAGTATGATAAATATGATAACAACAGCAAGAGCCTTAGGATATATAGAATGTCCAGAAGATTTATTTATAGACATTGATCAAATAAACACATATAATGACGAACAATTAGTAATAATTACTACAGGAAGTCAAGGGGAACCAATGTCAGCTTTAACAAGAATGGCAGCAGGAGACCATAGAAAAGTAAAAATAACACCAAATGATTTAGTAATAATATCTGCAAATCCAATACCAGGAAACGAAAAATTTGTATCTAAAGTAATTGATGATTTAATGCAAATAGGTGCAGAAGTTGTATATAGTGCATTAGCTGATGTTCACGTATCTGGACATGCTTGCCAAGAAGAACAAAAATTAATTTTAGCATTAGCTAAACCAAAATATTTTATTCCAGTCCATGGAGAATATAGACAATTAATAGCACATGGAGAAACAGCACATGATATGGGAATAGAAACCAAAAACATCTTTTATATGTCAAATGGTAGAACATTAGAACTTGACGAAGATGAGGCTAAATTTGCTGGTAGTGTTCCAAGTGGAAGAGTACTAGTAGATGGACTAGGAGTTGGAGATGTCGGAAATATAGTTTTAAGAGATAGACAACATTTGTCACAAGATGGATTAATAGTTATTGTTTTAACTATGGATTCCAACACAGGTGAAGTTGTTGCTGGACCTGATGTTATATCAAGAGGATTCGTGTATGTTAGAGAATCTGAAAATTTAATGGATGACGTTAAATCAGTTGTTAGACATGAGATTAGTAAATGTGAACAAAGAGGTATCCGTGATTGGTCAACTATTAAATCAACTGTTAGAGAAAACTTAAGAGATTATATTTTTATGAAAACTAAAAGAAATCCAATGATTATACCAATTATTATGGAAGTATAAAATGATTTGGAATAATTAAATTGAATTTCAATATTGAAAGGATGAAGTAAGAAATGGATTATAAAGAATTAGCAAATTTAATATTTCCAAATGCAAAACCAATAAATTATTATGAAGAAAAATATCCAGAAAGACAACTAGAAGAAGGAGCAATAGTAACAAGATTTGCACCAAGTCCAACAGGTGTAATGCATGTAGGAGGGTTATATCAAGGATTAATAGCAAGAAAACTAGCAGAACAAACAAAAGGAGTATTTTTCTTAAGAATAGAAGACACAGACCAAAAAAGAGAAGTAAAGAATGGAATAAAAGGAATAGTAGAATCATTAAAAGAATTTGGAATAGAACCAGATGAAGGAATGACCTCAGAAACAGAAGAAGTAGGAAAATATGGACCATACAAACAAAGTCTAAGAAAAGAAATATATCAAGCATATGCGAAATACTTAATAGAACAAGGAAAAGCATATCCATGTTTTTGCACACCAGAAGAATTAAATCAAATAAGAGAAAAACAAGAAGCAGCAAAAATAAGACCAGGATATTATGGAATATGGGCAAAATGTAGAGGGCTAACAGTAGAAGAAATGGCTAAAAAAATAGAAGCAGGAGACGATTATATAATACGTTTAAAATCACCTGGAAGAGAAGATAGAAAAATAAAACATAAAGACATAATAAAAGGAAATGTAGAGTTTCCAGAAAATGACCAAGATGTAGTAATAATAAAAGGAGATGGATTACCAACATATCATTTTGCACATGCTGTTGACGATCATTTAATGCACACAACACATGTAATAAGAGGAGATGAATGGTTATCATCAGTACCATTACATTTACAATTATTCCAAGTTTTAGGATTTAAAGCACCTAAATATGCACATATTGCACCAATAATGAAAAATGATGATGGAAATAAACGTAAATTAAGTAAAAGAAAAGACCCTGAAGCAGCAGTTAGCTATTATGCAGAAGAAGGTATACCAAAAGAAGCGGTAAAAGAATATTTACTAAATATTGCAAATTCTACATTTGAAAACTGGAGAAGAGCTAATCCAGAAAAAACAATAGAAGAATTTGATTTACAATTAAATAAAATGAGCGTTAGTGGAGCTTTGTTTGACATGGTAAAACTTTTAGATGTATCAAAAATAGTAATATCAAAAATGTCAGCAGAAGATGTTTATAATAATTCTTTAAAATGGGCTAAAAAACAAGATAATGAGTTAGCAGAATTATTGGAAAATCAAAAAGATTATTCTTTAAAAGTTTTTGGAATAGAAAGAGGAAATAAAAAGCCAAGAAAAGATATTTCAAAATGGTCAGATGTAAAGGAAAATATTTCATATATGTATAATGAATTATTTGAAAAAGATGAAAATGAATATCAATATCAAGTAATAAACAATAAAGAAGAAATCAAAAAAATATTAGATTTATATATTACAAAATACTACAATCCAAAAGATGATAAACAAACATGGTTTGATAAAATAAAAGAACTTGCTGGAGAAATGGGATATGCAAAAGAAGTAAAAGAATTTAAGGCAAATCCTAATGCATATAAAGCTCATGTTGGAGATGTAAGTACTGTATTAAGAGTAGCTTTAACAAAAAGAACAAATACACCTGACATGTATGAAATTATGCAAGTTTTAGGTAAAGACACAATCAAATCTCGTTTTGAAATTGCAAAAGCAAGTTTATAAATTGTAAATTTAGATAAGTTTGTGCTAGCTAGGAAGGAATGAATTTATATGGAATATGAAGTTGGCGATATTGTAAGAACTAAAAAACAACATCCATGTGGAAGCAAATTATGGGAAATTACACGAGTTGGTGTAGACTTTAAATTGAAATGTCAAGGTTGTGGACATATTATAACACTAGAAAGACCTAAAGCACTAAAAATGATTACAAAAAAAGTAACAAATTGACAAAATTTTCATAATATATACTAATAGTATTTATTTAATACTATGTAGGAGGTGACTTTGTATGGAGCCACAAGAAAAAGTATGTTGTTATGATAATACAAGACATGGCTGTGAATACAAAGAAGAAAATAAAAAAACTAATTGTTTAGGAATAGTAGCAACAATATTACTTGCAGCATTTACAACTGTAATAGGAATAATAATAGGAGCATCATTAGCAGGAACATTTTTAGGAGCTTTAGCAGCAATTATAGTATTAGCAGTTGTCTTGGGATTACTTTTAATTTTGACAATTATATTACTGATTTGTAAGAAAAATAAAAAACATCATTGCTGTAGATAGAAATAAAGTAAGTTCGAAGAACTTTGCTATAATATAAAAAATAAAGATAGCAATATAAATAATTTTGTTGCTATCTTTATTTTTGTATTAGTATCAAATCATTATTGATGTTTTTTGAGTCCGTCCCCAAAAACATCTTGCAAAAATTTCCAAACATCATCAGAGTAAGTTTTTCTTTCAGAAGAAAAAGGTAAAGTAGTAATATCAAGCATAGGATTCAAAAACTGCTGAATTTTTTTGACTTCACTATCTACTTTAGTAACAGCAATTTTATCAGCTTTATTAGCAAGAATCAGACAAGGTAAACCAGCACGAATAATATAGTCATACATCAATTTGTCATTAGCAGTAGGAGTATGTCTAATATCGACTAAAAAAATAACCAAAGTAATTTGCTCGCGATGTTGCAAATAATATTCAATAAAATTTCCGACTTGTTCTTGTTCTTTTTTTGACATTTTACTATAACCATAACCTGGAAGATCAACAAAGTAAAAAGAATCATCCATATTATAAAAATTTATTTGACGTGTTTTACCAGGTTCACTACTAGTTCTAGCTAATTTTTTCCTATTAATCATAGTATTTATAAAACTAGATTTTCCAACATTAGATTTCCCAACTAAAACAATTTCTGGAAGATTATTTTTGGGATATTGTTTAGGACTAACAGCAGAAACTTCAAACTGAGGGTCTTTAATAATCATATAAAAATCATCCTTTCATTTAATATAAAAGCCTTTTGGAGAAAATTCACAAAAGACCTTTATTATAAAAATTTTTATATTTATATGTATGTATATACATATAAATTAATATAAGATTTTTGGAATTGCAATTAATTCTAATTTTTAGGGATAATTTTTTCTACCCCACCCATATAAGGTCTTAAAACTTCTGGAACAGTAATACTTCCATCTTCATTATAATTATTTTCAATAACAGCAATTAAACCTCTAGGAGTAGCAACAACAGTATTATTTAAAGTATGAACAAAATAATTACCATTTTCACCTTTAGCACGAATTCCTAAACGTCTAGCTTGAGCATCACCTAATGTAGAGCAACTGCAAACTTCAAAATATTTTTGTTGACGAGGACTCCAAGCTTCAATATCACAAGATTTTACTTTCAAATCAGCCAAATCACCTGAACAACAATCAAGTTGTCTAACAGGAACATTAAAGCTTCTAAATAGATCAACACTCAATTTCCACATTTTATTATACCAATTCATAGAATCTTCAGGTTCACAAAGAACAATCATTTCTTGTTTTTCAAATTGATGAACACGATATAATCCTCTTTCTTCTAATCCATGAGAACCTATTTCCTTTCTAAAACAAGGAGAATAAGAGGTCATAGTAATAGGTAAATCAGATTTTTTAATAATTTGGCCTTTAAATTTACCAATCATAGAATGTTCAGAAGTACCAATCAAAAATAAATCTTCACCTTCAATTTTATACATCATAGCATCCATTTCTTCAAAACTCATAACACCATTAACTACATCAGAACGAATCATAAAAGGCGGAATACAGTATGTAAAACCATTGTTAATCATATAATCTCTAGCATATGCAAGCATAGCCTCATGAAGTCTAGCAATATCTCCAATTAAATAATAAAATCCCATACCACTAGTTCTACCAGCACTTTCTTTATCTAATCCATTAAATTTTGCAATAATATCTGCATGATGAGGGATTTCATATTCTGGAACAATTGGCTCACCAAATCTTTGAACTTCAACATTTTCAGAATCATCTTTTCCAATAGGAACACTAGAATCCATAATATTAGGAATCTTCATCATTCTTTCTTTAATTTGTTCTGTATATTCAGCTTCTAACTTTTCATTTTTATCAAGTTCTTCATTGATTTCTTGAACTTGTTCTTTTATTTTTTCAGCTTCATCTTTTTGACCATTTTTCATAAGTCCACCAATTTGAGCACTTAAAGATTTTCTTTCTGATCTTAAATTATCTCCATTTAATTTGACTTCTCTATTTTTTTTGTCTAATTCAATAACTTCATCAATCAATACTAATTTTTGATCTTGAAATTTTTTCTTTATATTATCTTTTACGATATCAGGATTTTCTCTTAAAAATTTAATATCTATCATAATAAAAACTTCCTTTCTTAATAAAAAATATCTGAATAGCCTAATTATACAATATTTTCTAATAAATGGCAAGAAATTGGGTAAAATAAAATTGAGGTTTAGGTATTTTTAAAGCCGGAATGATGTTTTTAGGGACAGTGAAAAAAATATTAGTGCTTTTTTGCTCCGTCCCCAAAAACATTAGTGCTTTTTTGCTCCGTCCCCAAAAGCATCAGCTTCTGTCCCAGAAAGCACCAACTTAAACCAGATAGGAGGAAAAAATGTTTTATGAATTTGTAAAATTTATAATTTACTCAGGATTAATAGTATTAATATCAAAATATATTCTAGTAAGGACATTAAGAAATTTAGCAGAAAATTTAAAACTAAAACCAAAAACAGTAGGAAACATAGCAGGATATGCAACATCTGTACCAGAGTTATTAACAATATCAGCATCAAGTTTAAGAGGCTTAACAGGAGCAAGTATGTATAATATATTAAGTTCAAATGTAATAAACTTAATACAATATCTAGGTTCAATAATATTAAATAAAAATAGAAATGCATTTGAAAACAAAGCAATAAAAATTGACATAATAATGGTATTATTAACAATTGCAATTCCATTACTATTAATGTGGTTAGACATAGAATTAAATATAAAAATAGTACCAATTTTTGTATTATTATATATATTATTTATCTATATAAACAGCAATACACATAAATTATATTTATCAAAACAAGATAAAGAATTAGAGAAAAAAATAGAAAATGAAGAAATCCAAGAAGGTGGAAATACAAGAAAAACTCTATTATATGTTGCAATTTTAATAATAACAGGAATATTATTATTTGTAGTAGGAGACTTACTAGGTGAAACACTAGAAAACTTAGCAAATTTATTTAATGTATCACAAACAATTATAGGAATTTTATTAGGATTTACAACTAGTATACCAGAATTAATAACATTTTTTGAAGCTCAAAAACATTATAAAAATCAAAAGCAAGAAGATGATATTTTAGGTGTTGTTGAAGCAACAAATAATTTGCTCACCTCTAATATCTTAAATTTATTTGTTATTCAAACAATAGGAATTTTAATATATATGATAACTTCATAAGGTGTTTTTGGGGTCGGACTAAAAAAACACCGTAACAAAAATTCTTGTTGCAAAAAAATTTGACAAAAAGCAAAAAGATATGATAATATAAAACAAAAGCAGAAAAAAAGTTAAGCAAAAGAAAAAATCTGCGAAAAAAAAGGAAGGAATGTGGTAAAATGGAAACAAATGAAAACCCAAATGGCCCAATAAATGAACAACAAAATACAAACAATTGGCAAGAAGTAAAAACAGGAGAAGTAATAGGACAAAAAGAAGAAGACAAAAAATATAATGGAGTAGGAATAGCAAGCTTTATATGTGGATTAGTAGGAATATTTTATTATCCATTCCCATGTGGCTTAGCAGCATTAATAACAGGAATAATAGGAATAATCAAATTTGACCCAAATAAAGAAAAAGGAAAATGGATGTCAATCACAGGAGTAGTATTAGGAGCATTAGAAATATTATGGTCAATATTAATATTATTACTAGGCTTAGGAATATTTATAACAGCATTAGGAACAATGTAATAGGAGTTGAAAAAATTGAATCATCTAAAAAAATTCACATTATCAATATTGTTTATAGGTATGATTGCTGTAGTGGCAGCAACATACTTTTTATTATTTGTAAATGAAGAATCTAAAGTACCAAAAGAAATAGAGGAAGAAGAAAAAATATATATAAAGCAATATGGAAATAGGAAAGTGTTTGCAATAGATCCAACAGAAAAAGATAAAAATAGCAAATACATAATATATTTTCATGGTGGAGCATATATGGGAGGACTAGAAAAATATCATTGGGAATTCATAGAAAAATTATCCAATGAAACAGGATATGGAATAATAATACCAGATTATCCATTAGCACCAAAATATACATATAAAGAAGTTTTTGAAATGGTAGAACCATTATATAAAGACATAATAAAAGAAATAAAACCAGAAAACATAATTATGATGGGAGATTCAGCAGGAGGAGGACTAGCATTAGCACTAGAAGAAAAATTAGGAGAAAAAGAAATAGAAGTTCCAGAAAAGTTAATATTGATATCACCATGGATTGATACCAGAATGACAAATCCAAAAATAGAAGAAGTTCAAGAATATGATAAAGACTTAAGCAAAGAAAAATTAAAGCTAGCTGGGATAGCATATGCAGGCGAAAAAGAAAATAATAGTTATTTAGTAAATCCAATAGACCGGGCCAGTAAATAAACTAAAAAATGTAACAATTTACACAGGAACATATGATATCTTGAATCCAGATGCAAAAGATTTTGTTGAACGTGCTAAAAGTGAAGACATACAAATTAATTTAAAAGAATATGAAAAAGCTAGTCATATATGGATATTAAAAGGTAAAGATGATTTAGCGAATAAAGCATTTATAGACTTAGTTGCAGAAATTAAGAATTGATATTATATTATAACAAAAAAGGCAATGTAAAAAAACAAAAAAAGAATTTACCAAAAACTGTAAAAGTTAGCAAGCCGTAAGAAAAAAATAATAAAAACAATAAAAAAGATTGACAAAAACAAAAGTAATAGGTAAAATAAATACATAATGTATCCACTAGAGATACGAAACACATATTTGAAAATAAAAAAGAAACAGCAAAGGAAAAGGCTAGATAGCATGAACATTGAAAAACGAATATAAAATTTTAGAGTTTTATAACTTTATTGGAACAAAAGTTTATGCTATAAAAATAGCCTAAGAGACAAAAAAAAAAAAACACATAAGCTATATAAAGAAAAAATAGCAAAAAAGGTATATAAAAAAATATGTGTAAATAATAACAAAAGAAATAAAAGATAAAGAAAAAAATAAAAAGGCAAAATATAAAAAAACTTTATCTAAAACAGAGAAAGGGAGGATAACAGATGAAGATAAAAGACAGAATAAAAATGAATACAAAAAGCAATAAAGGTATAACTCTAATAGCATTAGTAATTACAATCATTGTACTTCTAATATTAGCAGGAGTAACAATTGCAGCATTAAGTGGAGATAACGGAATATTAAAAAGAGCAGCAGAAGCAAAAGAACAAACAAATCAAAAAAATGATGAAGAAACAGAGAAATTAGCAGGATATGAAAGCACAATAGAACAATATGCAGATGGAACAACAGGTGGAGGCTCTGGAAATGGTGGATCTGGAGGAGGAACAAGTTCAAATTTTACTAATATAAATAAATCAGATTCAAACCCAGCAGGAGCAGTACCTGCAAATTCTACAGTAATAGAAGCAGATGCAAGTAAAGGAATAGTAATAAAAGATAAAAACAATAATGAATGGGTTTGGATAGAAGTACCAAAAACAACAGTATTTACAGGATTAACAATAGATACAACAAACACATTAACAGACCAAAATTATACAGATATAAAGAATAAATTAATAGCATATGCAACAACATACAGAGAAGGAAAATTAGGACAAGGAAGAAATTGGACAGATGAATGGTACGAAGGATGTGGAATAACATCAGATGAATATAAAGCAGCATATCAAAAAATGTTAAAAAGTATATATACTTATGGAGGATTCTGGATAGGAAGATATGAAGCAGGAATAGAAGGAACAACAACAGAAACAACAAATGCAAGAACAGATTCATCAGCAAGAATAACAATAGGAACATCTCCAAAAGCCATAAGCCAAAAAGATGCAATACCATACAACTGGATATATTGCAGTGAGGCACAAGCTCTAGCTAAAGAAATGACACCAAATAGTAATTATACAAGTAGTTTAATGTTTGGAATCCAATGGGACTTAGTATGTAAGTTTTTAGAAGTAAAAGGTGGATTAGCAGCAACAGATATAAATTCAAATAGCACAAGTTGGGGAAACTATGAAAATGCAAAAATAGAAAATATAACATCAGGAAAATATGCTATATATAAAAATGGAACATTAGGAACATGGACAACAATTACAGATTCATATACAAAACCAAATACAAGTCCAGATTATGATACACTATTAAGCACAGGAATAACAGATTATACAAAAAAGATGAACATTTATGATTTTGCAGGAAATGAATGGGAATGGACATTAGAAAAAACTTCCAACAGCAGCAGTCCTTGTGCCAGCAGGGGAGGCAATTACTACTATTCCGGTTCTGGCGATCCAGCCTCTAGCCGCTATGACTGCAGCACGGCCTCTGCCAACTACCTTATTGGATTCCGTCCTGCACTTTATGTAAACTGAAAACTAAAGCCGTGATTATAAAATAGGCGAGAGAGTCATTTTATAGCCGGTAAATTGAATAATAAGTACCCTCTAGCGAATGAAATACGCTAGAGGCAGGTGAAAAATTGAATGACAGGATTTATCAAGAACTTGTTCTTGGTAAATCCTGTCATTCAATTTTTCACCTGGCGGTAACGATACCTGGCGGTAGCGTTTTTTTTTTTGAGCTTTCAGACAAAAAACGAACCGCGTCAGCTTTAAAAATAAAACAAAGCAGGAGGTAGAAAAATGGGATTTAGTACAATGCTAAAATTATTACAAGAAAAAAACAAAGGTTACATAATATTAGCAAATGTAGGAGCATTTTATCTAGCAAGAGGAAAAGACGCAGTAAAATTAAACGAAATATTAGGGTTAAAGTTATTATGAATGGAACCAGAAGTATGTAAAATAGGAATACCAGTAAATTCAATAGAAACATATATGAAAAAATTAGAAGAAAAGGAATACTCATACATAGTGTATTATTTCAATCAACAAACAAACAGACTAGAAGTAATAAAAAAATACACAGGAAAATATAAGAACAGAAAAATTCAGTATAGGAAATGAATATAAACAAAGCATGTATCAAATGATAAGAAAAATAATGTATATAAACAAAATAGGTAAAGGAGAAAAAAGCCAAATAATAGAAACACTAAACCATATAGATGCAGAGCTAAACACACAAAGAATATATTTAAGAATAATGAAAAAGAACCAATGGATAGACGAAAAGAAATTCAGAGTAGCAATGGAGCAAATATATGAAATAGGAAAAATATTAGGAGGACTAATAAAATACTATGCCAAAAACGATACGATACAAATATGAAGAAAAACTAACATACGAAAAACTAATGCTTGCACATAAGGAATCACAAAAGGGAAAAGGCTATAGAAAAGAAATAATAGAATTTAATTTAAAGCAAGAAGAATATATAATGTGGCTATTAGAAAAACTAAAAACCAAAACATACAGGCATGGAGGATATACAGAATTTTATGTAACAGAACCAAAAGTAAGAAAAATAGAAAAGTCAAAATATATAAACAGAATAGTACACAGATGGGTAGTAGATAATTTTTTAGAACCAGCATATGTACCACAATTTATAAAAAACACATATGCATGTATAAAAAACAGAGGAATGCATAAAGCATGTATAGACACGCAAAAAACAATGAAACACTGTAAAGCAAAATGGGGAGAATATTATATACTAAAAATGGACGTATCTAAATATTTTGACAATATAGACAAACAAATATTATTAAAAATATTAAAAAGAAAAATACAAGACAAAGATATAATATGGTTACTAGAAGAAATAGTATATGCACAAAAAAGACCAAAAGGATTAGAAATAGGAAATTACACATCACAAATGTTTGCAAACATATATTTAAAAGAAGTAGACCAATACATAAAGCATAAGTTAAAAATAAAATACTATAAAAGATATTTGGACGACAGCATAATATTTGTAAAAACAAAACAAGAAGCAAAAGAAGCATTAGAAAAAATACAAAAATATCTAAAAGAAAACTTAGGATTAGAATTAAACAAAAAAACACAAATATTCAAAAGCAAACAAGGAGTAAATTTTTGTGGATATAAAATAAATGAATATAGACTAAAAATAAGAGACAAAGGAAAAAGAAAACTAAAAAAGAAAATAAAAAAATTAACAGAACAAGTAAAAGAAGGCAAAATAACAAGTAAAGAAGCAAAAAAATATTTAGCAGGACATATGGGATATATAAAAATAGCAAATATATACAACTTAACAAACAAATTATTTTATACAGAATAAATTTTGAAAACAAAAATTGAATACGTGTATAAAACAAAATTAGGGATAAATCGAAAACTTCCAACAGCAACAATCCTTGTGCCAACAGGGGAGGCAATTACAACAATTCCGGTTCTAACAATCCAGCCTCTAACCGCAATAACAATAACACGACCAATGCCAACAACAATATTGGTTTCCGTCCTGCACTCTAATACAATTTTCAGATTATATATTTTACGGAATATATACAGTAAAGGTATTAGTATTAAAGAGATTTATTCCTTCCCCAATTATTAAATATATAAAAATAAAAAAAATAATAAGAGTAGGTAAAAAAGAATCAGTAAAATAAATGTTAGTAAAGAAATTGAATATATTTATTTTACGAAAGTAAATATAAGGAAAAAAATGAATATATGTTTTATAAAAGGAAAAATAATAACAGAACCAGAATATAAATTTACATTTATAAGAAATGCAGATGCAGTAATAATATTTGAAATAGAATTAGATAACAAATCAAAAATAAAAGTAATAGGATATAACGAGATAGCAGACAAATGCTATAGAGAATTAAAAAAAGAAGATATAATATGGATAGAAGGAAGAATAGAAGAAAAACAAATAGTTATAAAGGAGTTAACACAATAATTTTAGAATTTTTTGTCAGTAAACTAAGCAAAAAAATAATAAAAAATGCTTGACAAACGGAAAAAGTATGATATAATAATATCTGTTACAAGAAGAAGGCAAACTTCTCACCTTATCCAAAGGAAAAAGGTTATACAAAAATAAATTAAGAATTTAATTAACATTTTTGTGTATAAAGGTGAATTGACTTGTAACAAAAGTCAATTTTTTTATTTATGGAGGTGTTTTAATATAAAACAAGAATTACCGATTAATGGACAAATAAGAGAAAAAGAAGTACAAGTAATAGGAGCAAACGGAGAAAAATTAGGAGTAATGGCAACAAGTGCAGCATTAGAATTAGCTGGAAAAAGTAATTTAGACTTAGTAGTAGTTGCACCAAACAGTAAGCCAATAGTTTGCAAAATAATGAATTACGGAAAATACAAATTTGAGCAAGCAAAAAAAGAAAAAGAAGCAAAGAAAAAGCAAAAAGTATTAGAAGTAAAAGAATTAAGAGTTACTCCAAACATTGAAGAACATGACTTTGGATTCAAAACTAAAAATGCAAGAAAATTTTTAGAAGCAGGAAACAAAGTAAAAATCACACTACGTTTTAGAGGAAGAGAAGTAAACAATGTAAAAGCAGGAGAAACAGTACTAAACAAATTTATAGAAGCACTAGAAGATATAGCAACAGTTGAAAAACAACCAAAACTAGAAGGTAGAAATATGTTTACGATTTTATCAAAAAAAGCATAAAATAAAAATCAAAATCGAAAGGGAGGAAAAACCAATGGCAAAATTAAAAACAAACAGAGCAGCTAATAAAAGATATGGATTAACAGCAACAGGAAAAGTAAAAAGAACAAAAGCAAATAGAAGACATTTATTAGCAAACAAAACAAGCAGACAAAGAAAGACAGGAAAAGTATTAGATGCTTATGCAGACAAATCATGCAAAAAAACAATCAAAAAATTACTACCATATGGTGGATAATCAATTAGAAAAGAATCAAAATAAGGAAGGTGAAAAAAATGGCAAGAGTTAAAACAGCTAGAACAACAAGAGCAAGACATAAAAAAATATTAAAACAAGCAAAAGGATATTATGGTGCAAAACACTATAGATTTAGAAATGCAAACCAAGCAGTAATGAAATCTTTATCATATGCATATGTAGGAAGAAAAGACAAAAAAAGTAATTTCAGAAAATTATGGATAGCAAGAATCAATGCTGCAGCAAGAATGAATGGAACAACATATAGCAAAATGATAGCAGGACTAAAAAAAGCAAATGTAACAATAAACAGAAAAATGTTATCAGACTTAGCTATAACAGATCCAAAAGCATTCAGTGAATTAGCAGAAGTTGCAAAAAAAGCTTAGTATTAAAAAATCTAAATAAGGGATAAAATAAAAATAGGGGGACAATTTTTTAAGTTGTCTCTTTTTGTTTTACAAATTTATGTAAATATGATATACTATAAGAGATGTAACATATTGTAACTCCGTTGCGTCAAAGGCCACAGACAAATTTTTTAGGATAATTATCCAAGGAGGAAAATAATATGAAACTTGAAAACACTATCTATTCAAATTACCAGCTCATTATCGATGAATTCGACATCCCTGTTGCAGTTCGGATTAATGGAGAGGACAAATTTCAATTATATGATCGAGTTCGCGTAACTGCGGACTGTCATGGATATATTTGTCCCGGAATTCAACATGAAGGCTTTGGCAAAATTGTTGAAATCCGCAGAGATGATACAGACTATTTCTTTGGTGTCCTTATGGACAATGAAGAATTTGGTTTTACAAAATCATTGAGAATTAAACTGGTATCCAGAAGAAAGTAAAAAATATGTTTTTCTCTCCTCAGAAATGAGGAGAGGTTTTTCTATAAACTTTAATTTATTATATTGTAATTTATCAAAAATATAGATAAAATAATAATGGTTAAGTAAAATAGTAAATCATCATTTTACATGAGATTATGACAGTTAGTATTAGACAAACAATAATAGAAATAAAAGAAGAAATAAAAAGGAGTAAAAATGGATAAAAAGCAAATATATGAATATATAAAAAACAAACAAATATGGTATGAAATTACAGAACACAAAGCAGTATATAGTATGTCAGAAATATCTGAAGCAGAAATACCATATCCAGAATCAGATGCCAAAAACTTATTTGTAAGAGATGACAAAAAAGAAAACTATTATTTAATAACAGTAAAAGGAAATAAAAGAGTAAATCTAAAAGAATTCAGAAAAGAAAATAATACTAGACCATTAAGTTTTGCATCAGAAAAAGAATTAAAAGATATGATACAAATTTTACCAGGATCTGTATCACCATTAGGAATTCTAAATGATAAAGAAAATAAAGTAAAAGTTTTTCTAGATAAAGAATTTATTGAAAAAACTGATATTATAGGAATACATCCAAATGATAATACAGCAACAATATGGTTAAAAACTAAAGATTTAATTAATATTATAAAAGAACATGGAAACAAAGTTGAACTAGTAGAAATAAAAGAAGTAAATTAATACAAAAAGGAGAAAAATATTGAATATAATAAAGCCACAAAAAATAGAAATAAGTAAATTAAGAAAAATTGAAAATCTAAACAAAGAATTAAAAGAAAATGCAGAACTAGAAAAAATATATCTTGAAAATCACATAGAAGAAAATAATGAATATACAGATATAAGAATAGAAAAAGCAGTAATAAAAAACACAGAAATAATAAATAGTAAACTACAATATAGCACATTTACTGATATAGAATTTAATAATTGCAATTTTTCAAATACTTCATTTGAAAACAGCAGTTTTATAAGATGTGAGTTTAATAATTGCAAATTAACAGGATGTAACCTTACAGAAACAAGGATATACAATGTGAGTTTTAAAGAAACAAATATGAATTATGCCAATTTTTCATTAGCCAGTATAGAAAAAGTAGCATTTGAAGATACAAGTCTAAGAAATAGTAATTTCCAAGAAAATAAATTAAAAAATATAATATACAACAAAGCAGATTTAACACAAGCTCAGATATTTAAAACAAGTCTAAAAGATATAGATTTATCAAATAGTAATATTGAAGGAATAGCAGTTTCAATAGAAGACATAAAAGGAGCTATTATAAATCAGTTTCAAGCCATAGATATAATGTACTTATTAGGAGTAAAAATAAAGCAATAAAATTCTAAAGAATCTCCACAAAATGTGAAAAAATCAAAAAAGCATCTCCCAAAAACGTGAAAAAATTTGAAATTTATCTCCACAAAACGTGAAAAAAATAAAAAAACATCTCCCAAAAACGTGAAAAAATTCAAAAAAGTATATAAAAATATATGAAAATAGAGAAAAAAAGAACCTTATTAGATAAAAAAGGTTCTTTTAAAATTTTTAAAAAAATTAATAATTATAATAATAAACATGATATAAAATTGCATATTACTGCTTTTTCATTTTAGGCTTAGAAATCAAAGAAGCAAGATAACCGAAAAAGACAGCAGCAGCAATACCACCAGCGGCAGCCTTAACACCACCAGTAAAAGCACCAACAATACCAGACTGTTTAACACCCTCAATAGCACCTTTAGCCAAATTGTAGCCAAAACCAGTCAAAGGAACAGTAGCACCAGCACCAGCGAAATCAACAAGATATTGATAAATACCAAGACCACCCAGAATAGCACCAGTAGTAACAAAAATAACTAAAATACGAGCAGGAGTAAGTTTAGTTTTATCAATTAAAATTTGGCCAATCACACAAATAAGTCCACCAACAACAAAGCACTTCAAAAGAGACGGCCAAGCAAAAACTTCAGCCCAATTCAAATCCATAAGATAACCCCCAATCTATACTATAATACTATAATAGAACAAAAGCGGACATTAATAACATTAGCACTTATTAGAGCATATTAAAGTCCGCATCTTTAATAAAAAAATTTAAACCTCAATACTAATAGCATGAGCAATACCAGGAATACTCTCACCTTGTTGAGAACTAGTAGAATTCATCAAAGCACCAGTAGCAATAAGAAGCATCTTTTTAATTTTTCTATCACGTAATTGCTTAAAGAAATAACCAGAAAAAACAGAACCACAGCAACCACATCCACTACCACCAGAATGAGTATCTTGTTCAGACTTATCAAAAATAAGAACACCACAATCATTATAATTAGACCTAATATTATAACCTTGAGAACGCATAATATCTATAGCAATATCCTTACCAATATAGCCTAAATCTCCACTAATAATAACATCATAATAACTAGGATTTCTACCAGTATCCAAAAAATGAGTAACTAATGTATCACAAAAAGCTGGAGCCATAGCAGCACCCATATTATTAGCATCCTTTATACCCATATCAACAATTTTACCAGGAGTGATGGTAGTAATAAAAGGACCTTGACCAGATTTAGTCAAAATAGCTGCACCAGAACCAGTAACAGTCCATTGAGCAGAAGGAGGACGTTGATTTCCTAATTCTAAAGGAAAACGGAATTGCTTTTCTGCACTACAAAAATGACTAGATGTAGCACAAAGTACATTTTCAGCAAAACTTTCCACACACATTGCTCCTAAACACATAGATTCTACAAAAGTAGAACAAGCACCAAAAACTCCAAAAAACGGAATATTTAATTCACGAAGTCCAAAACTAGAAGAAATACACTGATTTAATAAATCACCAGCAAAACAGCAATCAATTTTATCAGAAGGAATACCAGATTTATTAATAACAGTATTTACAGTTTCTTTTATAATTTTACTTTCAGCTTTTTCCCAAGTTTTTTCTCCCCAAAATTCATCATCTAAAGTTTGATCAAAATATTTAGAAAGAGGACCTTGAGCCTCCTTAGGACCAACTATACTTGCACATTCTGCAATAGTAGGAGGAGCATCAAACTGAATAGTTTGTTTACCTAACTTTTTCAAAAAATTCAACTCCTAACATAAAATTTTAAATAAAATGCTAATTACAAAGAGATAAATTACATCAATAATTTGCTATGAAATTTGCAAAGCAATTTTCATACACAAACAAAGTAATAAACTCTATACCAAAGTAATAGATTGAGTATTAAATAGCAAATAAACAAGTCCAACAATAATAGAAGCAGAAATACCAAAAACTAAAACTGGGCCAGCAACAGTAAACATTTTGCCACCAACACCCATAACATAACCTTCAGATTTATACTCCATAGCTGGAGAAACAATAGAATTTGCAAAACCAGTAATAGGAACTAAAGAACCAGCACCAGCAAATTTACCAATCTTATTAAAAATATTTAATCCAGTCAAAAATGCAGAAATACCAATAAGAATAATAGAAACAATAGTACCAGACATAGCAGTATCAAAACCACGAGACTTGCAAATATTAGAAATAATTTGTCCAATAGTACAAATTAAACCACCAACCCAAAAAGCATTAAAGCAATTCTTCCAAATAGGAGAATTAGGAGATTTCTTATTAACATATTCTTGATATTTTTGCTTACTTTCAATTGGATTAGAAGAATTAGAATTCATCTATTTTTCATCCTTTCTATTTAAATCTAAAACAAAACTTAAATCTAAATCAACAAAATATTCAGAAATCTTATTTCCATCAATTTTTGCATATTGATCTAAAATTCTAACACTTGATAAATAATCAATAGTTTTAGAAGCCTCCTCAATAGCTTTAACAATAGCATCTTTCCAAGATACAGTTGAATTGCCTGTTATAGTTAAATGTTTTTCAATTTCCATATACACACATTCCTTTCATTAAAAATCTATTATAAACATTTTTTCCGTTTTTTGAAAAAATATACAAATAAAAATAAAAATATTGCAAAAAATAAATTTACAATTAAAATGAAACATGATAAAATGCAATAAAAAAGGATGGTAAAAAAATGGTAGATAAAGTAAGAGAACTAGCACTAAAAGTATTATATAAAATTGATAAAGAAGAAGCATATTCAAATATAGCACTAAATGAAATATTAAATGCTAATAGAGAAAAATTAAAACCACAGGATATAGGATTAATTTCAGAAATAACATATGGAGTAACAACATGGAAATTAACATTAGATGTAATAATAGAAAAACACTCAAAAATAAAAATGAAAAAAATATCACCTTGGGTAATTAATATATTAAGAATGGGAATATATCAAATATTATTTTTAGATAAAATCCCACAATCAGCAGCAGTAAATGAAAGTGTAAATCTAGCAAAAAGATATGGACATAAATCAAGTGCAAATTTTGTAAATGCAATATTAAGAAAAGTAAGTATGGTAGATTATGCCGAACTATTTAAAATAGAAAATCCAATAGAAAAAATATCAAAAACAACATCTATGCCAACATGGATAATAGAAAAATTATTAGAGGATAGGGGATATAATATTACAAAAGAAGATAAAACAAAAAATGAAAAAATTTTAGCAGAAGTAAGGAAAATCTGTGGTAGTTTGGTACAAAGACCAAATATAACAATAAGAAGAAATAATTTAAAAATTAACAAAGAACAATTTGAGAAAAATTTAAAAGAAGAAAAAATAAATTTTACTAATATTAAAGAAAACCCTGATTTTTATATTCTAGAAAAAGTAAAAAATATAGAAAATATAGATATGTTTAAAAATGGATATTTTACAGTTCAAGATCTATCAGCAGGAATGGCAGCATATATGTTAGAACCTAAAGAAAATGATTATATATTAGATGCATGTAGTGCGCCTGGTGGAAAAACAACATATCTAGCTGAATTAATGGGTAATAAAGGCGAAATTTTAGCATGGGACTTATATCAATCAAGAACAAATTTAATAGAAGAAAACGCAAAAAGACTAGGAATTGAAATTATAAAAACAGAACAAAATGATGCAACAAAATATAAAAAAGAATATGAAGAAAAATTTGATAAAATTTTACTAGATGTACCATGCATGGGAATAGGCGTAATCAAAAGAAAGCCTGATATAAAATGGCATAGAAAACCAGAGGATTTAAAAGTTATATCAAAAATACAATATCAAATATTGGAAAATTGTAGCAAATATTTAAAAAAAGAAGGAACACTAATATATTCAACATGTAGTATTTTTAAAGAAGAAAATCATGATATTGTACAGAAATTTTTGGAAAAAAATTCTAGCTATGAGTGCAAGGAATTTGAAATAGAACCAACAGAAAAACAAGATGGTTTTTACATAGCAAAAATGCAAAAAAAATAATATTACAATAATATTACAGACATATTACATTTATATTATATTTTGATAAAAAATATTGACTTTTTGCCAAAAAACGATAAAATAAAATAGAATTTAATAGCATAATTTTCATGCATATGTAAAAAAATACAGTATGTTTTTTGCTATAAAGTAAAAGATATAAATATAAATTAAGATAAGGAGCAGAAAATGGCAAGTTGTTTAGGTTTGTATATCGAAAATAATTTAATTAAATATGCCAAAGTTTCAAAGGAAAAAGACGTAAAAAAAGTAGAAACTTTTGGAATCAAATTTTATGAAAAAGTAGAAGATGGAATAAAACAGATAATAGAAGAAACATACAGTTATAAAATACCAATATGCATAAATTTGTCAGAAGAAATGTATCAATATTTTCCTATGTTTGCTATGCTAAGTAAAAAAGATTTAGATAAAGCAGTAAAAACAGAATTTGAATCATATTGCTCAGATAAAGGATATAATCCAAATGTTTTTGAAACAAGGTATGCAATTACAGAAGACAGACAAGATGAACAAAAACTAAAAGTAATATTCATAACAAACAATAAAATAGAGTTAAATAAGCAAATACAAATGTTACAAAATTATAAAATGGCAGGTGCATTTCCTTTACCTATGGCAATAGCTACACTATTAGGAAAAGAACAAATAAAAAGCAATTCAATAGTAGTAAATATTGAAGAAGAAACAACAATAACAACAATTTTAAATAAAAAAGTAAATGATATAAAAGTATTAGAACAAGGAAGCGGGGAATTTTTAGAAAAAATAAATTTAAAAGAAAATTCTTATTCAAAGGCATATGAAACATGTAAAAATACAACAATATATACTTCAGAAGGAAAAGAACTATCAGAAGAACAAACAGGAAACTTAGAAGAAATAATGCCAGTTCTATATCAAATTGTTGGACAAGTACAAAAGGTGATTAATGAAAATTTGGACAAAATAGAAAATGTATATATTACAGGAACAGCAGCATTAATAAACAATGTAGATCTATATTTCCAAGAATATTTGAATAATGTAAAATGCGAAATATTAAAACCAAGCTTTATTCAAGTAACACCTGAAATAAATATAAAAGACTATATAGAAGTAAACTCTGCAATAGCAATAGCATTGATGGGATTAGGAGAAGGAATAGAAGGTTTAAACTTTAAAAAGAGTACAACAATGGAAAAAATAAAAGAATTTTTAACATTAGATTTAGGTGGAAAAAATGACAAACCTAAAGATAAAAAATTAGCAAGTGGACTATTAACAAATGACTTAAAAGAGCCATTAGATCAACAAGAAAAAGTGTTATTAAATATAATGGCAACAATATTAATTCTATTTGTAGTATATAGTGGATTTGCAATGATGTTAAAAAATCAATTCACAAAAAAGAGTCAAGAAGCAACAGAATCATCACAAAGCACACAACAACAAATACAACTTGTAAACAATGACGATAACAAAATAAAACAAATAAAAAGTGACTATTCAACACAAATATCAAATTTAGAAGCATTAAGTACAAGACTACAAGAAAAAAATAAAGTAAAAGGTTCAATACCAAATTTACTAAATCAATTAATGAATGTTATACCAAAAACAGTACAAATAAAATCTATACAAAATACAGATTCAAGACATGTTGAAATACTTGTAGAATCTTCTAAATATGAGCAAATTGCATTCTTTATAGGAAGTATAAAAACAGAAGTAATTTTAACAAATGTCATATCAACATCAGGACAAAAAAATAATGATGTAATTACTGTAAAGATAGAAGGTGATTTACCATGAAAAAATTATTGATATCAACTATAATAATCCTAGTAAGTATATTAACAATAACAACATTAATAAATGGAATTCATATAGGAAAAATAGATATTATAGGAGTAAAAGAGATAAAAAAAGAAAATGCAAATTTAGAAGAAAAGCTACAACAAGCAACAACATTGGTAAGTACAGAATATCCAAATAAAGTTTCAACATTAAATTCAGATTTAAAAGAAATGAAAAACGAAAAAACTAGATATGAAGATATGATAGCAACAAGTACAGAAAGTGAAGTAGCAGCAGCACTTCAAAAACAAAAATATAGTATTGACAAATTATGGACAAAATTAGGGAGTTTAGCAACAGATGAAGGACTAGATGCAAAATTTGAATTTAAAAATGGAAGTTTAGCATCAACAGATACAAGTAACAGTGACTATAAATATTATGATATAAACTTTACAGTACAAGGTTCATATGTAGGAGTCTCTCTATATATTTCAGACTTAGAGAATGACTCAGAATTAAATTTTAAAATTGAAAATTTTAGCATGGAACCAAATGATAGTGGAGAAACAGTAAAAGCTACATTTGTTACAAAAGATATAGCAATAAAAGGAATATCAGGAAGTTCAGTACCAACAACTCAAGACACAAGTACAAACTCAAATGCAAATACAAGCACAACAGGTTCTAACAATACAACAAATAATGCAAGTACAACTAACAGTGCAAACGCAACAAATAACACAAATACAATTAATAGTACAAATACAACTAATAGTACAAACACAACAAATTCTACAGCAACCACTTCAAATACAGTAAGTGGTCAATAGAAAAGGAGTCTAATATGACAAAAAATATTTTTAAAGAAATAATTATAATATTATTATTAACATTAGCAATAATATTACTTTTAGGAGTATTATTATATGATTATGTTCCTATGAACAAAGTAGTGCCAGAAAAAGTAACATATGTGGCAACAGAAGATGTTAAAAATGCAATAAGTGATAGTGAAATTGGACAAAGTAATGAGGTAATACAAACATATGAAGTAACAGCAACAGATTTAAAAAATTATAAAAAAGGCAATGAGTATAAATCAGGAAGAAAAAATCCATTTGCGCCAGTAACTTCAGATGGAACTAGTGGCTCAACAGGAACTTCTAATGGAGGAACAAGCACTGGAAGTGGAGAAAGTTCAAATAATAATGGAAACACAAGCTCAAGCGCAAACAGAAATACAAGCTCAAGTACAAACTCAAATAGTAGTAGCACAAATTATTATCCAGATAAGGGAACAAAATAATAGTTATTAACATTATACTTATTATAGGTATAAGAAATATACAAAAATAGATGAAAAGGGGGAAAGAACTAACGAAAAAACCAACTTGGAAAGACATAAAAGATAAAATTAAATTTAAAAAAATAAAAAAATTAGGAGGAATTTAAAATGAAAAATAATCAAAAAGGTATTACACTAGTAGCACTAGTAATAACAATTATAGTTTTATTAATTTTAGCAGGAGTAACAATTGCAGCATTAAGTGGAGATAACGGAATCTTAAAAAGAGGTTCAGAATCAAAAGTAAGCACAAATATAGCAAACGTAAAAGACGTATTCAATACAGTAGCAGCAGAAGGAATTACAGAATATTATAACAGCAAATATGTAACAGGAGACAACACATTAACAGATTCAATAGGAAAAACAGTAGCAGACAAAATTTATGCATCATCAACATCAAAAACATATTGCACAGGAGATGCTGCAACAGCAAGTGGAACATCTTATACAATAGTAACAAATGTAAAAGATGCAGATGGAGCAGCCTTAACAGCAACAATCGATGCAAATGGAAAAATTACATGGACAAATGATAAAATGACAAAATAATTAAAATATAATAAAACTATTTAGAAAAAGGCATATACAAATATAGTATATGCCTAAAATTATAAAAAGCAAAAGGAGAAACCAATGGACTTTATATTTTATATATTAATATTCATAATAGGAACAGTATTTGGAAGTTTTTACACATTAGCAGTGTATAGAATACCAAAAAGACAAGATATAACACATACACATTCATATTGCCCAAAATGCGAACACGAATTAGGATTCTGGGATTTAATACCAGTATGGAGTTATATATTTTTAGGAGGAAAATGCAGATATTGTAAAGAAAAAATAAGGCCAAGATATTTTATATTAGAAACTATGTCTGGAATAATATTTTTAGCAGTAGCATATTTTATGAAATTAAATATAGAAAATATAACAATAATCAAATTAGTTGATTATGGATTTTTTGTGTTATATTTCACATTTATAGTACTAATGGCAGGTATAGACAAAGAAAAACGTGAAATAAACAGAAGTGTATTAGCATATGGTATAATCCTTTCTATTTTATATATGATATATCTATATATAATAGAAAAAACTAGTATGTATAGATATATTATATATCTAGTAGCATATATGCTTATATTATTAATAGATAATATAACACTAAAAAAATATGCAAAAAATAAATACATATTTGGACTAATATTAGCAACAATAATAATGGCAATAATAACAGGAGAATATGTAGCTTATGAAAGTGTAATAATAGTAGCAATAGCAATAATAATAGATACAATAATAAATAAAGTAAAAAGCAGAAACAAAGCTAAAAAAGAAAACTATATTCAAAAAGAACAAATAGGATACATGTTAGGAATATCAAACATGATAATATTTATGTTTATATTAATATGTAATTATTACATGATAAAATAGCAAATCTAAAAATTTAAACTCAAGGAAGGAAAGTTTAAATATGAACCTAAAACAAGAAAAAGGAATAACAGGAATTGATATAACAATAGCAGTTATTATAATTTCAATATTCATGGCAACAATATTAACAGTATTTACATCAATACAAAAAAATTCAACAAATCTAGAAAGAGAAACAGAGGCAACATATTATGCAGTAGATACTATAGAAGAAATAAAAGCATTAGATTTTAGTAGTTTACCACAAAAAGGAACTAGTAAAATACAAGGAATAGAAAAACTAAAAGATGGATATGTAAAAGACAAATCAGGAAAAACAACATCATATTACAGAACAATAACAGTAAAAGATTATACAGAACTAGAAGGAAAACAAAACGAAGTTGCAGAAATATTAAAAAAAGTAACTGTAGAAATTTCATACAAAGATCAAAAACAAATAAAGACAATAGAATTATCAACTATAAGGACAAAGGAGGATTAATATGAAATACGAAAAAGGAATTACAACATCTTCTGTAATAATTTATGTAATAGCAATAACAATAGTAATAGCTACTTTTTCTGTTATTTCAAGCAATTTTTACAATTCACTTCGTACAATAAACAACAAAAATGCATATAGCAAAAAATATACAGAATTTACAAGCAATTTTGCCAAAGACATACAAGAAGAAAATAATAAAGTTATTGATGCAGGTGAAAAAGAAAGCAAGCAAGGAGAAAACATTCAGTATATAAGATTTACTAATGGAAACATATATAAATATTCTCCATTAACACAAACAATATTTAAAAACAACACAGAAATATGTAATAATATACAAATATGCAATTTTTATTATGAAGAATATAACAGTAAAAAAGGAAAAATAACAGTAGAATTCAAAAGCGGAGATTTTGATAAAACAGGAAATGAAGCATTAACATTTTATATAGAAAAATAAATATGTAATTTATGGAAAATGCATAAAAATAAAGAAAAAGATCAAAAAATGTTGTATAATTATAATGTGACAACCAGATTTATATCTTCAGAAAGGAATGATAAAAAATGGAAATGCGTAGGAAACAACCGATAGGTGTAGAATTAGTAAAAAGAGAAATAGTTACAGAAGGGGATATAGAAAAAGCACTAGACTATCAAAGAAAAAATCCAAATATGAAGTTAGGAGACATTCTATATGAACTAGAAGTATGTGATCCAAATAAACTAATAGAAGCAATAGGAGAAATATTAGGAACAAAAGGAATTTTATTAACAAGCAATATAATAACAATAAATATAAATGATTATATATCAGCAGACATAGCAAAAAAGAACCAAGCTGTACCATTTGATATTGTAAACGGAAAAATAAAAGTATGTTTTCCAAATACAGTAAACACACAACAAATGAATGAAGTAAGACTTTTATTATTAAATAAAGGTTTAGTAATGGAACCATATATAACATTTGAACAACAAATAAAAAAGGCATTGAAATCATTAGATGGAGAAGTAACATCAGATATAACAATGGCAGGGAATAATGACAGTGTAAGTATAACAGAATTAGTAGATAGCATAATAAAAACAGGAATGGAAAGAAGAGCTAGTGATATACATGTAGAACCACAAGAAAATGAGCTAAGAATAAGATATCGTATAGATGGAGAACTATATACAGCAGCAATTATAAAAAAAGAAAAACAAGCACAAGTAATAGGAAGACTAAAAGCAATATCAAATATGCATCAAGAAAAACAAGAATCACAAGATGGAAGAATATTACTATATGATGATTATAACATACGTGTATCATCACAGCCAAATGTATATGGAGAAAAATTTGTATTAAGATTATTAAAGAAAAATGCAGATGTAAGAAGCATATTTGAATTAGGATATCCAGGAGATGACCAAAGTGTAAGAAAAAGCTTTAATAAAAGAAACAGTATAACAATAATTGCAGCACCAACAGGAGAAGGAAAAACAACAACACTATATAGTTTAGTAGATTATTTAAACAGACCAGAAATAAATATAACAACAATAGAAGACCCTGTAGAAATTCGTATACCAGGACTAAACCAAATAGAAATAGGACCAAAAGCAACATTTTCAGGATCATTAAGAACAGTTTTAAGACAAGATCCAGATATCATATTATTAGGAGAAATACGTGACTTAGAAACAGCAGAAATAGCAGTACAAGCAGGACAAACTGGACATTATGTATTATCTACAATACATACAATAGACAGTATAGAAGTAATAAACCGTTTAAGAAAAATGGGAGTATCAGACTATGATATAGGAAGTATATTAGCAACATCAGTATCACAAAGACTAGTTAGAAGAATTTGTCCAAAATGCAAAAGAGAAAGAGAATTTAATGAAACAGAAAAAGAAGTAATAACTAAAATAATGAACAAATATGGAGAAAATGTAGAACTAGAAAACCTAAAAACATATGATGCTGTTGGATGCGACTATTGCAACAATACAGGATATTATGGAAGAATAGGAATATTTGAAATATTAAATATAACAGACAATATAAAAGAACTAATTGTACAAAGTGCATCAAGCATTGAAATAAGGAAAAAAGCATTAGAAGAAGGATACAGACCATTAGCAATAGATGGAATAAATAAAGTTCTAAAAGGAATGACTACATTAGAAGAATTAAATAATAAAATTCTAATGTATTAAGGAATGTATTAAGGAAGGAAGAAAAAACTTATGGTAAATATGGATAATATATTAAAATTGGTAGTAGAAAAAGATGCATCTGATGTACATTTAATATGTGGCAATAAACCAATTTTAAGAATAGCAAGAGAATTAAAAGAAATAGAAGAAATGGATGTATTAACACCAGAAGACATGAACGAAATATATGATTATCTAGTAATGGGAAATTTAGACAAAGATGCAGTATTTAGAGAAACAAGAAAACTAGATACATCATATGAATTTGAAAATGTACGTTTTAGGGTAAATATTTCTAACTCATTTGATATACCAGTATATACTTTAAGACTTATAAAAAACACATTGCCAACATTTGAGGAATTAGGAGTACCAGATATAGTAAGAAGAATGACATATCAACCACAAGGACTAATATTAGTAACAGGAAAAACAAACTCAGGAAAAACAACTACATTAAATGCATTAATAAATGAAATAAATGAAACACAAAACAGAAAAATAATGACACTAGAAAACCCAGTAGAATTTAGACATCATTCAAAAAAATCACTAATAGTACAAAAAGAAGTAGGAAGAGGACAAGATACACTAACATTTAGTGATGGTGTAAAAAACTCATTAAGAGAAGACTGCGACATATTAGTAATAGGAGAGATAAGAGACAAAATAACAATGGAAGCAGCAATAGAAATGGCAGAGTCAGGACATTTAGTAATAGGAACACTACACACAAAATCATGTGCAGAAACAATAGACAGAATGATAAACTTCTATGAAGTAAGAGACCAAGCAAGTATAAAATACCTATTATCAGCATTATTAAAATTAGTAGTATCACAAAGATTATTAAAAGGAAAAGACGGAAAATTAGTATTAATTCCAGAAGTAATGGTAGTAGACAATATAGTTGCAGGAATTATAAGAAAAGAAAAAATAAGTGTATCAGAAATAGAAGATGCAATACAAAGTAACTTAGAAAAAGGAAGCATAGGACTAATAAACTCATTAGCAGAATCATTTGTAAAAGATAAAATAACATTAGATCAAGCAAAATCACAAATAGAAGAAAAAAATATAGAAACACTAAACAGAACAATAATGCAATTAAAAATAAGGCAGGGAAGATAAAATAAAAGAAAGGAGGAATTTCTTTTTCAGCATTATTAATATGCTTTTTAGAAAAAGAATAAAACAAAATGGCTGTATATATATATAAAGCAATGACCAAAAGCGGATTAATAGTAAGAAACAAAGTAGAATCACCAACAAAACAAAATCTAGTAAAAATCTTAAAAAACAATGATATGTTACCAATAAGTGTAGATAAAATGCCATATGGAAACAAACAACAAAAAAAGAAAAAAAATATAAGTGGCATAAATGAATTTATGAAAAACTTAAATACTACAACAATAGAAAAAGAAAATGAACCAACAACAAGAGAAAAAGTAAGAATGTATTTTGCAAAAAGCAAAAAAATAACACCTAGAGATTTAGTTGTATTTACTCAAAATTTTTACTTATTAAAGAAGGCAAACTTTAATAACATACACGCATTAAGAACAATAATAGATAGTACAGAAAATTATCTATTCCAACAAATACTAGAAGATATATTAGCAGGAGTAGAAGCAGGAGAAAATATGTATACAACAATGGAATACTATTCTGATGTATTTCCATATATATACATAAACATGATTAAAGTTGGAGAACTATCAGGATCATTAACAAATTCTTTAGAACAAGCAGTAAAATATTTAGATGACACAAACTCAATAAACAAAAAATTAAGAAGCATATTAATACCAAATTTGATACAATTTATATTATTAATAGTAATGTTAGTAGTAGGAACAGTAGTAGCAATACCAGCAATACAAAATGTATATCAAGAATTAGGCTCAAAAGATAAATTGCCAGCAATGACACTATGGTTCCAAGGTGTAATGAATGTAATAATAGCATACTGGTATGTACCAGTAATATTAATAACAGGAATAGCAGTAGGTTTAGTACTTTATATAAGAACACCAAAAGGAAAGTACAATTTTGACTATTTTAAATATAAAGCACCAATATTTGGAGAATTAGTATTTGCTTTAGACTTTTCAAGATTAATGAAAGCAATGCTATTAAACTTAGAAAATGGAATGAGAATACAAGAATCATTAGAAGTAAGTAAAAATGTAATAAAAAATTATGTAATGAGATCATTAATAGAAACATCAATAAATAATATCCTAATAGGAGCATCATGGATAGAACCATTTGAAAAATCAGGATTATGCAAACCAATGATAACAGAAATGTTAAAAATAGGAATGAGAACAGACCTAGCAGAAATGATGGCAAAACTAATAGAATATATGCAAATAGATATAGATGACATCCTAAACAAGATAATGAAAGCATTACCACAAGTAGTATATGCAATAGTAGGAGTAGTATTAATATTCTTCGTACTAGTAGTATTAGTACCATGTATCCAAGTATATATGGGTAACTTCCTATTCTCAGCATATCTAGACTAATGCTTTTGGGGCCGGACTCAAAAAACACTAATGCTTTTGGGGACGGAGCAAAAAAGCACTAACAAAATCAAAAGAAAAAGATAAAAAAGTTGCCAACGGAAAAACAAGACTCCGAGTATTGGCAACTTTTAATAAATTAAAACAAAAGCGGACATTAATAAAAATAGCAATTATTAGAACATTTTAAAGTACGCAACTAACAAAAAATAAAAAAGAAGGAAAGTGATAAAAATGAAAGAAGAAAAAAAAGCAACAAGACAAAGTTATGGAGAAGCTTTGCTAGAACTAGGAAAAGAAAATGAAAATATAGTAGTATTAGATGCAGATTTAGCAGGAGCAACAAAAACAGGAATATTTGCCAAAGAATATCCAAAAAGATTTTTAGATATGGGAATAGCAGAACAAGATATGATGGCAACAGCAGCAGGGCTAGCAACATGTGGGAAAATACCTTATGCAAGCACTTTTGCAATGTTTGCAGCAGGGAGAGCATATGATCAAATAAGAAACAGCATATGTTATCCAAAATTAAATGTAAAAATATGTGCAACACATGCTGGAATAACAGTAGGAGAAGATGGAGCAACACATCAAATGATAGAAGACATATCTTTAATGAGGACAATACCAAATATGACAGTAATATCAGTAAGTGACGACACACAAACCAAATGGGCGGTTAAAGAGATATCAAAAATCGATGGGCCAGTATATTTAAGATTATCAAGATTAGCAACACCAATAATATATGATGAAAATTACAATTTTGAAATAGGAAAAGCAGTGCAATTTGGAGAAGGCACAGATGGATCTATATTTAGTACAGGCGTAACAGTTGCAGAAAGCTTAAAAGCACAAGAAATATTAAAGGAAAAAGGAATTAATGTAAGAGTAATTGATATTCACACAGTAAAACCAATAGATAAAGATATAATAGTAAAATCAGCAAAAGAAACTAAAAAACTAATATCAATAGAAGACCATAATATAATAGGGGGATTAGGAAGTGCAATTTCAGAAGTTTTAACAGAATTATATCCAAAACAACTTATAAGAATGGGAATACCAGACACATTTGGAAAATCAGGAAAAGCCGAAGAATTAATGAAATATTTCAAAATAACTGCAGAAGATATAGTCAAAAATTTATTATAATAAAAAAGTAGTATATGTATATGGTTTAATAATTTTCTCGGTTCAATACACAAACTAAAAATTTCTAAAATAAGTTAAAAGCTTCCTTCATCTTAGTCCTCGCTTCGCTCGACGTGAAGCCTTCTATTAACTTATTTAAGAAATTCTAAGCTTGCTCCAATCACATTCGAAAATTATTTTACCATATACATATATTACTTTTTATATAAAAATTCACAAAAAATTCAAAAAGTATGAAAAAACAAGAAAACATGCCAAAAGATAGGAAAAATACAAAAAATTCCACAGATTTTTTAATTAAAAACTATTGCCAAAACTTATGATTATTGGTATGATATATTGGACAAGAATATAAGATTATTATGCCGAAAGGAAGAAAAGAAATGATAGAATTTAGAAATGTAAGTAAAACATATGATACAGGAACAAAAGCTGTACAAAATGCTAACTTCAAAATAGATAAAGGCGAATTTGCATTTTTAGTAGGAACATCAGGAAGTGGAAAATCAACACTAATAAAGCTAATACTAAAAGAAGAAGAACCAACATCTGGAAACATAATAATAAATGGAAAAGACACAACATTTTTAAAACAAAGCAGAGTACCATATTTAAGAAGAAGTATGGGAGTAGTATTTCAAGACTTCAGACTATTACCAGATAAAACAGTATATGACAATGTAGCATATGCAATGTATATAGTAAGAGCAACACCAAGACATATAAGAAGGCAAGTACCAATGATATTATCACTTGTAGGACTAAGCAATAAAGCAAAAATGTATCCAAATGAACTATCAGGAGGAGAACAACAAAGAGTAGCATTAGCAAGAGCATTAGTAAATAACCCATCAATGCTAATAGCAGACGAGCCTACAGGAAACTTAGATCCAGACACAGCATGGGATATTATGCAATTATTAAATGACATAAATATGAGAGGAACAACAGTAGTAGTAGCAACACACGCCAAAGATATTGTAGATAAAATGAAAAAAAGAGTTATCCATATAAATAAAGGCGTAATAGTAAGAGATGATAAAAAAGGTGGGTATGATTGTGAAATATAATAGATTAGGATATTTAATTGGAGAAGGATTCAGCAATGTATTTAAAAATAAAAAATCAACAATGGCATCTATTATTATTATGTGTGCAACAATGATAATATTTGGACTATTCTTAATAATAGGAGAAAATGTAAACCATTTTGTTGACAATTTAAAATTGCAACAAGGATTCCAGGCATTTATGAAAGAAGATGCTACACAAGAAGAAATGGATGAAGTAAAAGAAAAAATAAGACTAATAGATGGAGTAAGTACAATTGATTTTGTATCAAAAGAGCAAGGACTAAACACAATGAAAGAAAAATTAAAAGATGAAAAAGGTGTATTAGATGGATTCAATGTACAAAAAATAAAAGCCTCTTACATAGTAAAAGTTACAGATTTGGAAAAAAGTAAAATAATACAAGAGGAGGTAGAGAAAATAGATAATGTTGTAAAAATTACTAATAGCAATGAAACAGCAATGAAATTAATATCAATAGCAAAAGTAATAAGAATAGCAACAGGAGTAATATTACTACTATTAATTGTAATATCAACATTTATCATCTCAAATACAATTAAATTAACAGTACATTCAAGAAGAAAAGAAATCTCAATAATGAAATATGTAGGAGCCACAAATAGTTTTATAAGATGGCCATTTATAGTAGAAGGTATTGTTATAGGAATAATATCAAGTATAATATCAATCATAATTGTCGGAGGAACATACAACATAATAACAACAAAAATGGCAGCATCAGACTTTGTAAGAGTTATGGGAATGAATCTATTAGGACTAAATGAAATGTTGACATCAATAATAATAGTATACTTAATATTAGGAATAGGCATAGGAACAGTAGGAAGTGTAGTATCTATGAGAAAATATTTAAAAGTATAAAGGAATGAATAAAATGCGTAAAATTTTATGTATAATATTAACTTGCTTAATGTGTGGAATAATGCCAACAGTATTAGCAGTAGAAGCAACAGAATTACAGGACAAGCAAAAAGAAGTACAAGAGCAAATTAATAAAACAAATGACGAACTATCAGATTTAAAAATGGATATTACAGAAAATTTAGAACAAGTACAAAAATTAGACGAAAAAATAGCAACAGCAGAAGCAGAATTAGCAGGAACAGCAGAAAAAGTACAAATATTACAAACAACAATTCAACAATTAGAAGAAGAACAGAAAACAGAACAAGAAAAATATGATGAACAAAAAGAAATATTTGAACAAAGAATAGTAGCATTATATGAAGCAGGAGATACACAATATTTAGACATAGTATTAAACTCAACAAGTATAACAGACTTTATATCAAGCTATTATGTATTATCAGAAATAGCAGACTATGATTCAGAAATGTTACAAGAAATTGGAGAAAGAAAACACAAAATTGAAAACACAAAAGAAAGACTAGAAAAAGAAAAAAAAGAAGTAGCAACAATAATAGAAAAACAAACAAGAACATCAAAAGTATTACAAACAACAAAAACATTAAGAGAAAGTTATGTTAGTAAATTATCTGACCAAGAAAAACAAACACAAGAAAAATTAGAAGAATACAACAAAGTATTAGCAGAAGTAAATAATCAATTGATAGAATTAGCAAAAAATGAAATAGACACAGCATATATAGGTGGAGAACTAGCATGGCCAGTTCCAGGATATACCAAAATAAGTTCACCATATGGAATGAGAACACATCCAATAACAAAAATATACAAATTACATACAGGTGTTGATATATCAGCACCAATGGGAGCAAATTTTGTAGCAGCAAATGATGGGGTAGTAGTAAAAGCAGAATATAATATAGCATATGGAAAAATGGTAGTAATAGACCATGGAGGAGGAATTTCAACATTATATGCACATGGTTCAGAATTTTTAGTAAATGCAGGAGATACTGTAAAAAGAAATCAAGCAGTATTAAAAGTAGGATCAACAGGATATTCAACAGGAGCACATGCACATTTTGAAGTAAGAAAAAATGGAACAGTTACAAATCCAATGCCATATATAACAAATGGAATAGTACCAAATTCAGAAGAAGACAAAGCACAAAGTGAGCAAAACAATGAAAATACAACTACAGAAAATACAAAAACGAATCAAGAAACAAACCAACAAGAATAAAAATTTATAAAAGATATTTATTCAAACACAAATTCCTGTATGAAGCCATGAAATAAAGTCAGGAAAAAGGAGGAACATATGAAAAATATATGTCAAAAAATTGTATGTCTAATATTAACATTTATAATAATATTTAGTGTGAATTCATCATTTGCAGTGACAACAGAAGAACAAGAATTAAAGGTTCAACAACAAGAAAATGAAAAAAAACAGGATGAAATAAAAGCTGAAAAAGAAGAAGTAACAAATGAAAAGGAATCAACTCAAAAAGAAGTAGATAACATCAATTCACAAATACAAGACTATCAAACAGAAATTACAAATCTAGACATACAAATAGCAAATGCAAATCAAAAAATAGAAGACTCAAATAGCAAATTAGAAAAAGCACAAAAAGAATATGAAAGTCAACAGCAAATGCTAGAAGAAAGAATAGTAGCTCTATATGAAGCAGGAGATACAACATATTTAGACATTTTACTGTCATCAGAAAGTCTCACTGATTTTATTTCAAGTTATTACATAGTTTCAGAAATAGCACAATGTGATTTAGATTTATTAAAAGAAATAGATAGGCAAAAAAATGAAATAGAAACAGCCAAAAAAGAAATAGAAGATAGTAAACAAACACTAACAACAGCAAAAGCAAGTAAACAACAAGTATCAACACAACTAGAAGCAAAGAAAAGCGAAAAAACTACATATGTATCACAACTATCTAGCCAAGAACAAGAATTACAAAAAGAAATAGATCAATTAACACAAGACAATATGCAAATACAAAAAAATATAGCAGCAGCACAAGCAAGATACAAAAAACAATTAGAACAATTAAAAGCACAAGAAGAAGCAAAAAGAAAAGCAGCAGAAGCTAAGAAAAACAATACAAGCAAAAAAAACAATGGAACAAATAATAACAACTCAACAACTAATAATAATGGGAACTCAACAACCCAAAATTCTAATGGATTTATTAGACCGGTAAGTGGAGGCTCAATATCTACAAATGGATATTATTCAAGTGGAAGATTCCATGGAGCTATAGATTATGCAATTAGTTCAGGAACACCAGTCTATGCAGCAGCAGATGGAGTAGTATTATCAGTAGGAAATTTAACATATAGTTATGGAACACATGTAATTATCCAACATGCTAATGGATTACAAACAATATATGGACATGGAACAGCAGGTTCTATAAGTGTATCACCAGGACAAATAGTATCGCAGGGACAAGTTATAATGAAAAGTGGAAGTACGGGAAATTCAAGTGGTCCACATTTACACTTTGAGGTAAGAAAATCACCATATAACTACAGCTATAGTGCAACAAAATATGGAGATGACTCAAGAGTAAATCCAAATAACTATTTCTAAAAAGGGAAGTAATATCCCTTTTTATATTATAAGAAACAATATGAGAATTTTTAGTTTCGCAGTACAAAGTAAAAATATTTTATTTTCAGAAGAAAGTCTCAAAATTTTTATAATATAATAGCATTAAGAAAGGAATGTGATTAAAAGTGAAAAAGCAAACAACATACAAAATTTATAAAACAATAATGATAATAGTATTAACAGCATTTATTACATTTATAATAACATCAATAGGGATGTATAAATATATAGAAAATGATGGAAAATTAGCAGCATTAGCAGATAGCACAAGTAATGATATAGCAATAAACTTAGCAAAATACAAAGAAATAATAAACAAATACTACTTAGGAGAAGTAGATGAAGAAAAATTAAAAGAAGGAGCAATAAAAGGATATATAGAAGGATTAGATGATCCATATACAGAATACATATCAAAAGAAGAAATGGAAGAATATATGGAAGATACACTTGGAAATTATGTAGGAATAGGAATTTACATGACAGCTGACAAAAAATCAGATAAAGTAAAAGTACTTTCACCAATAAAAGACTCACCAGCAGAAAAAGCAGGAATAGAGCCAGGAGACATAATAGTAAGTGTAAATGGAAAAACATATAATTCAAGTGAAATGTCAACAATGACAAACGATATAAAAGGAGAAGAAGGAACAGAAGTAGAAATAACAATATTAAGAGGAACAGAAACAAAAGAATTTAAAATAAAAAGAGAAAAAATAAAAGTAAATCCAGTAGAATCAAAAGTACTAGAAAATAACATAGGATATATAAAATTTACATCTTTTGATGAAACAACAGCAGAAGATTTTAAAACAAAATATGAAGAATTAAAAAAATCAAAAATAAAATCACTAATAATAGACTTAAGAAATAATGGTGGAGGATTAGTAGATCAAGCATTAAAAATAGCAGATTACATGGCAGAAAAAGATTTAGTATTACTATATGAAGTAGACAAAAAAGGAAATGAAGAAGTAAAAAAATCAGAAAATAATCCAATAATATCAGAACCAGTAATAATATTAACAAACGAAAATACAGCAAGTGCATCAGAAATATTAGCAGGAGCATTAAAAGATTTAGGAAAAGCTAAAATTGTAGGAACAAAAACATATGGAAAAGGAGTAATACAACAAATATTAAGTGTAAAAGATGGAAGTGGAATAAAACTAACAGTAGAAGAATATCAAACTCCAAATCGTAATAAAATAAACAAAATAGGAATAGAGCCAGATGAAACAGTAGAATTACCAAGTGATGTTGAAAGTGTAATAAATGTGCCAGAAGAAAAAGATACCCAATTACAAAAAGCAAAAGAAATAGCAAATCAAAATAATTAATAATAGTTTAAGATTAGAACATAATTAGGCATTTAGAAAGGAATGAAAGAAAATATGAACTTAGCAAATAAATTGACAATATTCAGAATGATATTAGTACCAATAATGGTAATAATTCCATTTTTTCAAATAGAAAATGAAATTTTAGGAATACCATTAGCATACATAATAATAGACATAATATTTATAATAGCATCAATAACAGACAAATTAGATGGATATATAGCAAGAAGCAGAAAACAAGTAACAACATTTGGAAAATTTTTAGATCCAATAGCAGATAAAATATTAGTCTTAGCAGCAATGGTAATGCTAGTAGAATTTGGAAAAATACCAGCATGGATACCAATAATAGTATTAGCAAGAGAATTTATAGTATCAGGCTACAGATTAGTAGCAGTAGAAAAAGGTGGAAAAGTAATAGCAGCATCAAAATGGGGAAAACTAAAAACAGTAACTCAAATGATAGCAATAATATTAGCATTTTTAGACTTATATCCATTTGGTGAATGTTTTAAAGGATATTTGCAAGGTTCTGATTTTATACTAAACTTAACAGTAACAATAATGATGATAATTCAAACTATTGCAACAGTATTTTCAGGAATAGAATATCTAAAAAATGGAAAAGAATTACTAAAATAGACTTGACAAAATCCAAGTTCTGTCTTAATATATAACGAAAGCGGACAGTATTACATTAGATTATAACAAAAGTCCACATATTTATTTGTGTAAAAAAATATTACACAAACACAAAACAAGAAGAAAGGAAGTAATCACATGGAAGAGAAAGAAGTAATCCTTACACAAGAAGGACATGATAACTTAGAAAAAGAATTAAATTATTTAAAAACAGAAAAAAGAGCAGAAATAGCAGAAAGAATAAAAGTAGCACTAGGATTTGGAGACTTATCAGAAAATTCAGAATATGATGAAGCAAAAAATGCACAAGCAGAAAATGAATTAAAAATAGCAGAATTAGAAAATAAACTAAGACATGCAAAAATCATTGATGAAAAAGAAATAGACACAGAAACTGTACAAATAGGAAATGTAGTAAAAGTACATGACTTAGAATTTGATGAAAAAGTAGAATACACAATAGTAGGATCAACTGAAGTAGACCTTACAGAAAATAAAATATCAAATGAATCACCACTAGGAGAGGCATTATTAGGAGCTAAAAAAGGTCAAACAGTTGAGGTAAATGCACCAGCTGGAATAATGAAATACAAAATACTATCAATAAAAAAATAGAATAATAGAGAGAATATAAATAAAATTATACTCTCTCTATTTCATTTAGTAATTAACTAAAAATATAATTAATCAAATGAAGTAAAAACTAGTCAGTAAGTCACAAATCATATCCTATTGCATAAAGCTGAGGAATATATTTATGGGAGTTACCAAATAAATTATCCCTCTCACAAAAAGAATAATAAAGTTTACTAAAATCAAAAAAATCACTTTGAGAATAGCAGACTAGCGAATAACCAGTTGGAGAATTAGAATCTTGAACAATAAAAGGCCAATTATCTAAATAAATTGTATTAATAGATAAAAAAACACTTTTTTGCAATAGTGGCTTTCTCCACATATTTTCAGGAATTTTTTTAGAAAAATATTTGAAAGTTTTTTTATTCTTTAATAAGATAAAGATGTACTCAGAAAGATTTATCAATCTAGAACTATTTTGTACATCAAATCTATTACATAAAGTAATAATTTCATTACCAGTTAAATAAAGTCTTTGTAAAACTGGATTAAGATTTATCCAAAAGCCACCTTTACGATTATTTAACATTATTTCATCTTTAATAACAATTGGTAAACCATCAAAGTCATTTTCTATAAAATCCTTTGTAGATATAAAGAAGTTACCAATATTATTTCGCTTAGCACAATATAACCCATAATCTTCAATAGACAAATTGTTACATCCATGCAATAAAAAATCAGGATAATCTTCTTTAATTGAAATTTGGTAAACTTTAGATTCTTCAGATGTACTAATAATTGACAAAGATTCATTAGATAATAAAGGAATTTCTAAAAAATCCTCAGTAATTAAATTAGCTATCCGAATAATATCATCTTTTAGTTCTAAGTTAGCATTTTTATTTGTTTGAATAATAAGAACTGACATTTATCCCTCCATATACTTTAAAAAATAATAATTATTATAAAGTTTTTAAATATTTTTTTTAGTATAACATAATTAATATGAGTTTTCAACTTAGAAATAAAAAATTTTAGGGTAAAGAAATTCTCTTACAAAAATTACCAGTAAAAAACACAAGACAAATTAAAACTTTTTGGATACAATATCATAAAAACAAAAGATGGAGATATTGAATGGAAAGGTTAATAGAAATGTATTTAGATTGATAGACCCAGAAGAATTTTTGGCAATTTTTATGAATTGGATTAATGAAATAATAAAAAATAAAACTGGAAAGCAAATAATAATAGATGGAAAAGCAATAAGATGGGCAACTGAAAAATGTACAAATGGAAATATCCCATATATAGTAAGTGCATATTTAGCAGATTTAGGTATTTCAATAGGTCAAGTAAAAGTAGAAGATAAATCAAATGAAATTACTGCAATATCAGAGTTATTGGATTTGTTAGATATTGACGGTTGTGTGATTACAATAGATGCAATAGGTACACAAACTAAAATAATGGATAAAATAATAGAAAAAGGTGGTAATTTTGTATTGCCAGTAAAAATTAATAACAAAGGAATGCATAAAGAAATAGTTGAGTTTTTTGAGGATAGTATAGAAAAAGATTTTGAAAAATTAATAAAATCGAAGAAAAAAGAAGAATACTTTGAATATATAAATAAACATAACGAAAAATTCGAAGTATATATAACAAGAGAAAATAAACATGGTAGAGAAGAAGAAAGAATATATATAAAATCAATAAATGTAAAATGGATAAAGGACAAAAAGTGGAAGCATGTAAAAAATATAGTAATGGCAATAAATAATACAACTGTGCATGATAGTAGTGTTAGATATTATTTTTCAAGTATAAACTTACAAGTAGAAGAATTAGCGAAAATAATAAGGAAACACTGGCAAATAGAGAACAATTTACACTGGGTATTAGATATGTACTTTTATGAGGATTTAAGTAGGAGTAGAAAAGATAATGGACTAGAAAATTTATCAATATTAAGAAAAATATGCTATAACATAATAAAAATGGATACAAGATATGATAAAGTAAATAAGAATGGAAATATAATAAAATTAAGTACAAAAAGAAAAATGAATAGATATGTAAATTACCCAAAAGAATTTGAGGAACTATTATTTAAAATAATCCCTCAGATATATCAAAATAATAACTGGTAATTTTTGTAAGAGACCCTAAAAAATAATAAAAAGATATTTTAAAATAACAAAGTTTATGTTATAATAATAACAAAGTAATGAAAAAGAGAGGTGATTTTATGCAACAAGTAACGAACTTAAAAGAATTGAAAACAGCAATAAATTTAAATGGAGAAATGGTTGTAACAAAAAATAATAAAAATAATGTAATACTTATGAGTATGGAAGAATACGAAAAAAAAATAATAAAAGAAAAAGTAGAAAAAAATTTACTAAAAGCTGAAGAAGATATAGCAAATGGAAAACTAGTAGATGCAAACAAAGTATTTAATGAATGGAGTACAAAATATGGAATATAAAGTACAATTTACTCAAAAATGTTTAGAGGATATAGAAGAAGCTTGTCAGTATATTGAAAAAATTTTGAAAGATGATAATGCTGCTAATAAACTTAGGATAAAGATAAGAGATAGTGTAAAAGGATTATCAATATTTCCAGAAATGTATACCAAGACAGAGAAAAGTGATAAATTAAAAAGAATATATAGGAGAATACCAATAGAAAATTATATATTGTTATATACTATAGATAAAGAAAAAGAAATTGTATATATAGCCCATTTTTATTATGGAGGAAGAAACTATTTAGAAGGATTAATTTAATACATATATTAAATTTACTTCAAAAGGAAATTTAAAAAAAGTATTGATTTTTTGCGAAAAATATACTATAATAGGAATGTCAAAAAATAAGACCTTTTACTTAGCCTACTAGCACACACCAAACTGTAAGCTCAGTTAAAGGAAAAAATGAAAGAGAGGTGCAAAAAATGACAAAGGAAAGAAAACAAGAAATAATCAACACATATAAAAGAGAAGAAAAAGACACTGGATCACCAGAAGTACAAATCGCTCTTTTAACAGAAAGAATCAACGAATTAACAGAACACTTAAAAGTACATGTAAAAGACAACCATTCAAGACGTGGTCTATTAAAAATGGTAGGAAAAAGAAGAAACTTATTAAACTACCTAGCAAAAAAAGATGTACAAAGATACAGAGACATCGTAGAAAAATTAGGATTAAGAAAATAATAATTAAAAAAAGCCTATGCTTTATTTTGGCATGGGCTTTTAATAAAGTTAAAAAACAAAAGGAAAAAATAGAAAACAAAAGCGAACATTAATAACATTTGCACTTATAAAAAACATTTTTGCACACAAAAAAGATAACAAATTTTAAAATAAACAAGAACCAACAAATAAAATTTATTAGGAGGAACAAGTAATGTTTAAAAGTTATGAAACAGAACTAGCAGGAAGAAAGCTAGTAATAGAAACAGGAAAAATGGCAGAACTATCAAACGGAAGTGTAGTAGTACGTTATGGAGAAACAGTAGTAATGGTAAATGTAACAGCATCAAAAGAACCAAGAGAAGGAATAGACTTCTTCCCATTATCAGTAGACTACGAAGAAAAACTATATGCAGTAGGAAAAATACCAGGATCATTCCAAAAAAGAGAAGGAAAACCAGCAGACAAAGCAATACTAACATCAAGAGCAATAGACAGACCACTAAGACCACTATTCCCAAAAGACTTCAGAAATGATGTAGTAGTAGTTGCAACAGTATTATCAGTAGAACAAGACAACTCACCAGAAGTAGCAGCAATGATAGGAGCATCAGCAGCACTATCAATATCAGACATACCATTTGGAGGACCAACAGCAGCAGTAAATGTAGGGTTAGTAAATGGAGAAATAGTAATAAACCCAACAGAAGAACAAAGAAAAGTATCAGATTTAACACTAACAGTAGCAGGAACAGAACAAAAAATAGCAATGATAGAAGCAGGAGCAAATGAAGTATCAAATGAAGTAATGTTAGAAGCAATCAAAAAAGGACATGAAGAAATCAAAAAAATCTGCAAATTCATAGAAAAAATGAAAGAAGAAATAGGAAAACCAAAATTTGAATACAAATCATTTGCAGTAGACCATGATTTATATGAATACATAGCAGAAAACTTCACAGAAGAAATGAAAGAAAAAGTACAAGAAAAAGACAAAGAAACAAGAGACAACAACATAGCAGAATTAACAGAAAAAATATCAAATGCATATGCAGAAAAATATGGAGAAGAAGCATTTGAAGAAAACAAACAACAAATAGGAGAAGCAATATATAAATTAGAGAAAAAATGTGTAAGAGACATGATATTCTATGAACATAAAAGAGTAGATGGAAGAAAAATAGATGAAATAAGACCATTATCATGTGAAATAGACCTATTACCACGAGTACATGGAAGTGCATTATTTACAAGAGGACAAACTCAAGTATTATCAATAACAACATTAGGAATGATAAGTGAAGAACAAACATTAGACGGATTAGATAATGAAGAATCAAAAAGATATATGCACCAATACAACTTCCCAGCATATAGCGTAGGAGAAGCAAGACCATCAAGAGGACCAGGAAGAAGAGAAATAGGACATGGAGCATTAGCAGAAAAAGCATTAGTACCAGTACTACCATCAAAAGAAGAATTCCCATATGCAATAAGAGTTGTATCAGAAGTGTTATCATCAAATGGATCAACATCACAAGCAAGTATATGTGGAAGCACATTATCATTAATGGCAGCAGGAGTACCAATAAAAAGACCAGTAGCAGGAATCTCAACAGGATTAGTAACAAATCCAGAAGATGAAAACGACTATGTAATGCTAACAGATATACAAGGATTAGAAGACTTCTTTGGAGACATGGACTTTAAAGTAGGAGGAACAGAAAAAGGAATAACAGCAATCCAAGTAGATATCAAAATAGATGGATTAACATATGACATAATAGCAGAAGCATTTGAAAGAACAAAAGTAGCAAGACAATACATCTTAGACGAAATAATGAGACCAGTAATAAGTGAACCACGTAAAGAAATATCAAAATATGCACCACGTATAGTATCAACACAAATAAAAGTTGAAAAAATCAAAGATGTAATAGGACCTGGAGGAAAAGTAATAAACAAAATAATAGACGAAACAGGAGTAAAAATAGACATAGAAGAAGATGGAAAAGTATTTATATATTCATCAGATTCAGAAAAAGCAGTAGAAGCATTAGACATGATAGAAGACATTGTTAGAGATGTAGAAGTTGGCGGAATTTATTATGGAGAAGTAACAAGAATAATGCCATTTGGTGCATTTGTAGACTTAGGATGTGGTGGAAAAGAAGGATTATTACACATATCAAAAATATCAAATGAAAGAGTAAAAAATGTAGAAGATGTACTACATGTTGGACAAAAAGTCACAGTAAAAGTCATAGAAATAGATGACCAAGACAGAATAAACCTAACAATGAAAGAATTATAATATAAAATTGAAAATAAAAAGGGATTTACAATAAATTTTAAATTATAAAAAGCTTAAAAAATATAGGAGGCAAAAGCATTGAAAGTAACAGAATTTGATTATGAATTGCCAGAAGAACTAATAGCACAAACACCAATCGAAAAAAGAGACGAATCAAGATTAATGGTTCTAAATAGAAAAGAGCACACAATAGAACATAAAACATTTAAAGACATAATAGATTATTTAGAGCCAGGAGACTGCTTGGTAAGAAACAACACAAAAGTCATACCAGCACGTATATATGGAAAAAAAGAAACAGGAGCAAATATAGAATTTTTGCTATTAAATAATATAGAAGGAGACATCTGGGAAACAATAGTAAGACCAGGAAATAAATTACATATAGGAACAAAAGTAATATTTGGAGATGGATTACTAACAGCAGAAATATTAGACACAATGCCAGGAGGAACAAGAAAAGTATTATTTACATATGAAGGCATATTTAACGAAATCTTAGACAAAATAGGACTAATGCCATTACCACCATATATACATGAAGAATTAAAAGAAAAAGACAGATATCAAACAGTATATGCAAAATATGAAGGTTCAGCAGCAGCACCAACAGCAGGATTACACTTTACAAAAGAGCTATTAGAAAAAATAGAACAAAAAGGAATAGATATAGCAAATGTAACACTACATGTAGGAATAGGAACATTTAGACCAGTAAAAGAAGATACAGTAGAAGCACATGAAATGCACTCAGAACACTTTTATATAAAACAAGAAGACTGTGACAAAATAAACAAAGCAAAGAAAAACGGAAAAAGAGTAATAGCAGTAGGTACAACCTCATGTAGAGTATTAGAAACAATAGCAAATCAAGAAGATGGAACAGTAGAACCAATAGAAAATGACACACAAATATTTATATATCCAGGCTACAAATTCAAATGTATAGATGGATTAATAACAAACTTCCACCTACCACAATCAACATTATTAATGCTAGTATCTGCATTAGCAGGAAAAGACTATATAATGAAAGCATATAATGAAGCAGTAAAAGAAAAATACAAATTTTTCAGTTTTGGAGATGCAATGTTCATATCATAAATCAACAAAACACATAAATACCTTAAAGAGAAAATCGAATAATAATCTCGCACAAATGTGATTAAGGAGGAATTTAATTAAATGAAACCAGCAGTAACATATGAATTATTACACACATGTAAACAAACAGGAGCAAGAAGAGGAGTTGTACATACTCCACATGGAGATATACAAACACCAGTATTTATGCCAGTAGGAACACAAGCAACAGTAAAATCAATGACACCAGAAGAACTAAAGGAAGAAGTAGGAGCACAAATAATATTATCAAACACATATCATTTGTATCTAAGACCAGGACATGAATTAGTAAAAGAAGCAGGAGGGTTACATAAATTCATGAACTGGGATAGGCCAATATTAACAGATTGTGGAGGATTCCAAGTATTTAGTCTAAGTGATTTAAGAACAATCAGTGAAGAAGGAGTAGAATTTAAATCACACTTAGATGGAAGCAAGCATTTCTTCTCACCAGAAAAAGTAATGGAAATAGAAGAAGCATTAGGAGCAGATATAATAATGTCATTTGATGAATGTGTAGAATATCCAGCAACATATGAATACACAAAACAATCTATGGAAAGAACAACAAGATGGGCAAAAAGATGTAAAGCAGCACACACAACAGAAAATCAAGCATTATTTGGAATAATCCAAGGAGGATTTTACGAAGATTTAAGAAAAAAATCAGCTGAAGATTTAATAGCATTAGACTTTCCAGGATATGCAATAGGAGGAATAAGTGTAGGAGAGCCAAAAGAAGAATATTTGAAAATGCTATACTATACAGCACCACTTATGCCAAAAAATAAACCTAGATATTTGATGGGAGTAGGAACACCAGACTATTTAATAGAAGCGGCAATAGCAGGAATAGATATGTGTGATTGTGTATTACCAACAAGAATAGCAAGAAATGGAACCGCACTTACATGGAATGGAAAAGTAGTAGTAAGAAATGCTACATATGAAAGAGATTGGGGACCATTAGACCCAGAATGTGATTGCTATACATGTAAAAATTACACAAGAGCATATATAAGACATTTGGTGAAAACAAACGAAATTTTAGGAGTAAGATTATTATCAATACACAACCTAAGATTCTTGACTAAATTGATGGAAAGAGTTAGAATAGAAATAGAGAATGATAATTTATTAAACTTCAAAAATGACTTTTATAAAAAATATGGATACACCAAATAAAAGGGGGAATACAGATGAATATAATTGATGAGAACTTTGTAGAAAAAGAAAAAAAGGTAAATACAAAACTACCAAAAATAGTATTAGCAATAATAATATTACTTGTAATTGGAATTATAGGAATAGTAGTAACATTAGGATATATAGAAAATTCACAATTAAAAGTATATGTAGATGGACAAGTACAATCAAAAGTAAAAGACATGCTAGTATTTGATGGAGACACAGTGTATATACCAATTAGAGATATAGCAAGTTATGTAGGCTATCAAAGCTATAGTGGAGATTATGCAGAAAGATCAGAAGCCAAAAACAAATGCTATATACAAAGTGATGACGAAATAGCAAATTTTGTATTAAACTCTAACAAAATATACAAACTAGAAACACAGCAATCAAATTCAGATTATTCATATTTTTATAGTAAAAAACCAGTAAAAGCCATAAATGGAAAATTATATATTTCATCAGACGGATTTGAACAAGCATTTAACACAAGTTTTATATATAATAAAGACACAAACAGAATACAAATATATACAATGAAATATTTAATAAATAGTTATCAAAAAATGGTATTAGACAAAAATTATGCAGAAATGAGTAGCGAATTCCACAATCAAAAATCAATATTTGAAGAAAGATTAATAGTTAAAAAAGACAAAAAACAAATAGGAGTAATAGACTTAGACGGAAACACAGTAGTAGAACCAAAATATGATAATATAACATATATAGCAGAAACAGGAGACTTTTTAACAACAAGTAATGGAAAAGTAGGAATAATATCAAAAGACGGAAACATGAAAGTACAAATATTATATGACAGTTTAAAATTAATGGATAAAGACGCAGGAATCTATGAAGCAAAAAGAGAAAACAAATATGGAATAATAGACATAAAAGGAAACATAAAATTATATATAGAAAATGATGAAATAGGAATGGATATATCAAAATTTGAAAAAAATGATATACGTAACAAATATTTATTAGTAGACAATCTAATACCAGTAAAAAAGAACAACTTATGGGGACTAGTAGATAAAAACGGAAAAACAGTAGTAGATTTTAAATATGACAGTTTTGGATATATAGCTTCAAGTAATAAAGATGCATTAAATTTATTGGTAATTCCAAACTATAATATGATAGTAACATGCAAAGACAAAAAATATGGAATAATAAATGCATCTGGAGAAGAAAAATTTCCAACAATGGCAGATGACATTTATATGGTCATAGATTCAGGAACAAAATATTATTATTTGAATTTTAGAGATCAAAGATATGATGTAGAAAAATGGCTAGATTCAATAGGAGTGAAAGCAGTAAAAAGTAGTGAAAGCACAACAAGTACTACAAGTGAAAACTTAACACAAAATAGTTCATCACAAAATAACACAAGTAATGATGAAGATGAATCAGCACAAAATAGTTCAAATGAAGAATAAACTGCAAACACAGCATGATTTCATACAATATTAAATGATTAAAAAATTTAATATATAAATTAGTAATAAAATAAAAAATCGCAACATACATATATAAAGAATGCAAAGGAGAAATATATATGTTTAATGTTGCGATTTTTAAATTGAAAGATATAACCAAATATCTTGTGGTAATATTAATAGTAATATTTTTTATAATAATAACCACAAGAATATTTTCAATAAAAAAAGAAATAAAAATAACATTACCAACTTCCAAGATATACAAACAAGCCATAAGTAAACAAATACCACTAATAGATAATTTAGAACAAAACCAAGAAGAACATAATGAAGAAAATAAAGAACAAAAATATGCTAAAATAGCAATACGGAACAGAAATAAGTGCAATAAAAGGAATAAAAGAAGATAAGAAAAATAATAAAGAAGAACAAAACACAGAAGAAAAAAACAGTGAAGAACAAAAAGCAGGTGAAAATACAAAAAACGAAACAACAGAAAACAATACACAAACCAATATAGAACAAGTAAAAACAGGACAAGAAACACAAGTAGTAACAAATAATCCAATAAAAGAAACATATAATACACAATATGGAAAAGTAAAAATAAAAAATGGAACAAAAATAAATCTAACAGAAGAAATAATGACACCAAATATCACTATAAACAATAAAAATGTAATAATATTCCATACACATAGTTGTGAAAGCTATACATCTAGTGAACAATTTCCATATAATCCAACAGGGACATTTAGAACAACAGATTTAAATTATACAGTAACTAGAGTAGGAACAGAATTAGAAAATCAATTAAAACAATATAACATACCAGTAACACATAATACAAATTATCATGATTATCCATCATATAATGGCTCATATACACGTTCTTTAGCTACAGTACAAAACATATTAAAAACAACACCTTCTGATATTATAATTGATTTACATAGAGATGCAATAGGATCACGATCAGACTATGCCCCAACAGTAAAAATAGGTGATGATTATGCTGCACAAATAATGTATGTTATAGGAACAAACCAAGGTGGACTTGAACATCCAAACTGGCAACAAAATTTAAAATTTGCTATAAAAGTACAAGAAAAAGCAGAAGAAATGTATCCAGGATTATTTAAACCATTAATGCTAACAGAATATAGATATAATCAACATGCAGGAAAATATGCTAGTATAATGGAAGTTGGAGCTACTGGTAACACTTTAGAACAATGTTTAACTAGTATGAAATATTTGGCTAAAGTATTAGATGAGGTAATGAAATAAAAGCAAAATTTATATATCAAAAAAGAATAAAATATTTAAGAAAATAGTGAAATACATTGCTATTTTCTTCTTTTTTTAGTAAAATATAATAAAATAAAAAATGAAAGGCGGAAAAAATATGAAGCTAAAAATGCCTTATGGGAAAGGAATGATATAAAAAATGGCAAACATAAGATTAGATTATAAAAACACAAACATCACAAAAAGAATGATACAAGATTACACAAAAGAAGTAGCAAAAAATCATAAAGAATTACACAGAAGAGCATTAGACGAAGAAGACTTTGTAGGATGGTTAGAATTACCAACAGACTATAATAAAGAAGAATTTAAAAGAATAAAAAAAGCAGCAAAAAAAATAGCAAAAGAATCAGACGTATTAGTAGTAATAGGAATAGGAGGATCATACTTAGGTGCAAGAGCGGTAATAGAAAGCTTAACAAGCACATTTTATAATCTATTATCAGAGAAGCAAAGAAAATATCCACAAATATTATATGTAGGAAACAACTTAAGTCCAAATTACATCAATGAACTAATAGAATACATAGGAGACAAAGATTTTTCAGTAAATGTAATATCAAAATCAGGAACAACAACAGAACCAGCAATAGCATTCAGAATATTCAGAGAAATACTAGAAAACAAATATGGAATAGATGAAGCAAGAAGTAGAATATATGCAACAACAGACAAAGAAAAGGGAGCACTAAAAACATTAGCAGAAAATGAAGGATATGAGCAATTTGTAGTACCAGACAATATAGGAGGAAGATATTCTGTTTTAACAGCAGTAGGATTATTACCAATAGCAGTAGCAGGAATAGACATAGATAAACTAATGGAAGGAGCAAGAACAGCACAAGAAAGATTTGACGATTCAGACCTAAAATATAATGAATGTTACCAATATGCAGTAATAAGAAACATATTATACAGTAAAATGAAAAAAACAACAGAAATCTTAGTAAACTATGAGCCAAAAATGCACTATTTCACAGAATGGTGGAAACAACTATATGGAGAAAGTGAAGGAAAAGACAAAAAGGGAATATTCCCAGCAGGAGTAGATTTCACAACAGACTTACACTCAATGGGACAATACATCCAAGAAGGAAGAAGAGACCTATTTGAAACAGTAATAACAATAAAAACACCACAAAATGATATAGTAATAAATCCAGATGATGACAATTTAGATGGACTAAATTATTTATCAGGAAAAACAATGGACTATGTCAACAAAAAAGCAATGGAAGGAACAGTAAAAGCACATGTAGATGGAGATGTACCAAACATAATAATAGAGATGGAAAAACTAGACGAAAAAAATATAGGAGAGCTAATATACTTTTTTGAAAAAGCATGTGCAATGTCAGGAATGATATTAGGAGTAAATCCATTTAATCAACCAGGAGTAGAGAAATACAAGAAAAACATGTTCCATCTATTAGAAAAGCCAGGATACTAAAGATGCTTTTAAGGCCGGACTTAATGCTTTTGGGGCCAGACTCAAAAAGCATCAATAAAAAATCGAATGCTTTTGGGGCCGGACTCAAAAAGCATCAATAAAAAATCGAAAACAATAAGATTATTTTGAAAGGAATGCATTAAAATGATATTAGAACGCAAATTCAAAATGGGAATAAAAGATATAGGAAAAAACAACTATATAAAAAATAGAGCAATATTAGAAATGTTAGAAAATATAGGCTCATATCATTCAGATATAGCAGGATATGGAGCAGGAGACATAGAAAAAACACATGTTGCTTGGATACTAGCAGGCTGGAAACTAAATGTAATAAAAAGACAAAAATATGGAGAAGACATAGACATAAAAACATGGGGAAGAGATATGTCAAAAGCAATAACATATCGTGATTTTGAAATATATAATGAACAAAAAGAACTATGTGCAATAGCAACATCCAAATGGGTATTAGTAAATACTGAAACCGGAAGGCTAACAAGAATAACAGATGAAATTACTAATAAATACCAACCAGAAAATAAGAGTGTATATCCAGAAAGAGAACTAGAAAAAATAGAATTACCACCAGAAAATGAATACACAAATCAAGTAGAGTATACTGTAACTAGAAGAGATATAGACATAAATGGACATATGCACAATTTATATTATTTAGATTTAGCATATGAAGCATTACCAGATGAGGTATATAATAAAAGACCATATGATAGTGTTCAAATTCAATATAAAAAAGAAATCAAATATGGAGAAAAAGTAATCTGCAAATATGCTAATTACAATGACTCTCATATAGTAGCAATATATAGTAAAGACGAAAAAAAGTTACATACAATTATTAAACTAAAATAGTTACAGTAAATAAAAATACAGAATAACTATTGATAAAATCACATGAACTGGCTAAAATAAACATATTTTAAAAAAAGTGTTGAAAAATAGCACATAAATGTGATATAATAAAGGTCGACAAAAAGGGACAATATAAAATCTAATGATATTGGGTATCATAGAAAAAAGAAATGTCTAAAAAAGAAAGGAATTGATAAAAAAATGAAAACATTAAGAAAAACAAAAATCGTAGGAACAATAGGACCTGCAAGTGAAAACAGACTAGAAGAATTAATAAATGCAGGACTAAATGTAACAAGAATCAACTATTCACATGGAAGCTGGGATGAACAAGCAGAAAAAACTGAAGAAATAATCAGATTAAGAAAAGAAATGGATGTTCCAGTAGCATTATTATTAGATATGCAAGGTCCAGAAATTAGAACAGGAATGTTAGTAACAGGAAAAAATGAAAAAATAAAACTAGAAGATGGACAAAAATTCACATTAGTAAATGAAGATATAGTAGGAGATAAAGACAAAGTATCAGTAAGCTACAAAGGTTTATATAATGATGTAAAACCAGGGTCAAAAGTATTAATTGATGATGGTGCAATCGAATTAGTAGTAGATGAAATAGTAGGAAAAGATATAGTATGTACAGTAGTACATGGAAACGGACTAGGAAGCAGAAAAACAATAAACTTACCAGGAACAGCAGTACATTTACCAGCACTAAAAGAAAAAGATATCCAAGACTTAAAAACAGCATGTGAACATGATTATGATTATGTTGCAATGTCATTTACAAGAAACAAAGACGACATTGACCAAGTAAGAAAAGTATTAGACGAAAATGGTGGAAAAGACATAAAAATAATAACAAAAGTAGAAAATGTTGAAGGTTTGGAACATATGGAAGAAATAGTAGAAAATGCCGATGTTCAAATGATTGCACGTGGAGACATGGCAACAGAAACAGACTTTACAGAACCACCAGTAGCTCAAAAGAAATTTATCAAATTATCAAACAGAGCAAATAAACCAGCAATAACAGCAACACAAATGTTAGAATCAATGACATTTAATCCATTACCAACAAGAGCAGAAGCAAGTGACGTAGCAAACGCTATATTTGACAGAACAAGTGCTGTAATGCTTTCTGGAGAATGTGCTATGGGTAAATATCCAGTAGAATGTGTAAAAACAATGGTTAAAATTGCAGGAAGAGTAGAACCAGAAATAGACTACTGGAAAAGATTTAGAAGCAATGATAATATTGATTTATCAGATTTTGAAACAAAAATTGCATATTCAACATGTGTAACAGCAATGAATATGGAAGCAGATGCAATTGTATGCTATACACATTCAGGAGATTCAGCAAGAAAATTAGCTGGATTAGGAGCTGGATGCCCAATATTAGCAATTACAGATAATAGAAGAACATTCAATCAATTAGCTATTGCATGGAATGTAACACCTATTTATGTAGAAGCCCAAGAAAATATTGATAAAACAGTAGAAATGGGAATTGAAAAATTAAAAGAAAAAGAAATATTAGAAAAAGGAGATTTAATAGTAATCTCTGGAGGAGCTAAATTATTAGAAAATGCAGAATACAGCAAAATTGTTGGAGGAGTTGCAAAAATTTAGTTTTTTACATAATAACAGGAAAGTCCTAAGTAATTAAACTTAGGACTTTTTTAAGCTGTTGTTTTTGGAGACGAAGGTTGATGTTTTTGGGGACGGAGCAAGAAAAACATCTGCCTTCGGTAGTGTTTTTTTGCTCCGTCCCCAAAAACATCAACCTTCGTCTCCAAAATTAATCTTGAAAATTCAAAAAACTATTTACAAAAAATGGAAATTATATTATAATACTTCCATAAATTGTAAATAGAAGGGGGAATTATTATGAGCAAAAAAATCATTGGCATGGCAGCAATAGTAATATTTCTAATATTTACGCCAATAGCTGTTCTAGCAACAGACACTAAAGAAGAACAAATGCAAATAATACAAACAGAGGAGGAAAAATACATAATATATGTAAAAGACTTACAAAAAGAAGAATTTAACTATGCAATAGCAAACACACCAACAGCAAAGGAAATGGAGCTAAAATATATACATTCATCAAAAGATGATGAACAAAATAGTGTAATTGTTATTGACAAAAATGTATATAATGTAAAGCAAAATGAAAAAGCATATTTATGGATAAAACAGGGAGAAAGAGAAATTATTACTGGAAAGGAGATTGATTTTAGTCAAAGTTTTGAAAAAAGCAAAATAGAAGAAGTGGAAAACACGGGCAAAAGAATAAAAACTGAAATAATTTCTGATTTAGTACAAGAAGAAAGAACAGATGAAAATGGAGTAAAAATCACGGTTAAAGTTGGTGGAATAAAAATAAAAGACAATCAAAATGCACGATACTTTTATCAAATAATGCCAGCAACAGATGAATATGAAACATTAATGGAACTAGCAGAAAAAATTAAAAACGAATACAGTCAAATGGATATGTATGAAAAAATAAATGTAGCAAAAGAATTTTATAATAAATATAGTAATTTAATATCAAAAGCAAATTGGAATTCAGTCGAAGAAATGCAAATAAAGCAACCAAAAGAAGCAAAAAATGATTCAAAATATGTAGTTTTTATCAAAAAAGTAGAAGGAAATCAAATAACATTAGATTCAAAATTTTTAATATCCAAAGAAACAGAAACACCAACATATGAAAGAGAACAAAAAATAATAGAAGAAACAACAAAATTACCTATAACAAGTGACAGTATACTATTAATAGTAGCATTAGGAATTATAATATTAATGATGATTTTTGTATTTATTAAAATGAGGAAAGCAAAAAATGAAGCGGACAGATGAAAGAAAATATATATGAAATAATAAAACACAACATATATAAAATAATGAAACAAGAAGATGCAAGAGTAAAAAAACAAAAGAGTTATAGAATAGTGTTTGTAATATTACATATTATAGCAATTATTTTATTATGTTGCATAGTGTATAAGTATGGAGGAAGGCAATTAAATGAAATAAAAAATAAAGGAGTAATAGAAACATTTTCAAAAATAACTCCAGAAGAAGCAAATGAAACAGAAGGAAATATTACCCAAACACAAGAACAAGAAAATACAAAAATCAAAATAGATGGATATGATGTTATTGGAATAATAAATATTCCAAAAATAAAAATGGAATATCCAATAATAGATGTAAATCAAATAGATACAAAAGAAGAAGGAACTGAAAAGATATCTCCAGAAAAAATGAAAGAACCTATGAAAGTATCAATAGTGAAATACTGGGGACAAAATGTAAATGATTTTGGAAATTTGTCAATAGCTGGGCATAACAATTATGATGGAACAATGTTTGGCAAGACAAAAAAGTTAGAAATAGGGGATAATATAGAATTAACGGATTTGAAAAAACAAACAATAAATTATCAGATTTACAATAAATTTATAACAAATCCAAATGATGTGAGCATATTAAAAACAGAAGATGACTCAATAAGAGAGATTACTTTAATAACATGTACAAATGGAAACAAGGAAAGACTTATATTAAAAGCACGAGAAATAAAATAAAAAGAAACTGCAAAGGTTAATAAAAAAAGATAGGGGGAACAATAGATGTCAGGAAAACTGAACATGAAGAGCATAATAGCAATAGCAGCTGTAACTATATTAACAGCAATTGCTATAACTGGTACAGTTGTGTTCTTAAAAGATAAGGGAACATCAGAAGCAACAGAAATAGCATCAGAAAATGGAGTAAATGGTTCAGGAACTGAAACAATAAATGTACAAGAAAATGGAGTAAAAGAAGAAAAACAAGAACAAAATGGAGAAAATAATCAAATATTAACAACAGATGGAATAGCAAATAATGAAAACAATTCAGGAACACAACAAAATGCCAATCAACAAAATGCAAATTTACAAACAAACAATAACGCAAATTTATCAACTAATAGTAATAGTACATCAGGAACAAATTATGCAAACAATACACAAACAAATAATGCACAAAGAAATACAACACAAGGAAATTCACAACAAAACAATATGCAAGGACAACAAACAGGAAATCAAAACAGCAATAATCAAGGAAACAACAATTCACAAGGAACTGACAATATAGAAGGCTCAACAATAAGGAGAGTAACAGAAGGAGAACTTGTACAAGTAACAGATGACAGAGTGGTAAGATGGACACCAATAAATATAGAAGCAGAAAATGCCTCAGCAAGAATAACAGGAGAAAATAACAGAGATATAGAAATAAACAAAACAGCAATAAGCAAAACAGGAACAAATCTAGTAAGGACAGGAGAAGAAATAACATATAATTTACAAGTAAAAAATAACGGAAAAGAAGATTACAAAAATATAGAGATTGCTGACAATATACCAGAAAATACAACTTATGTAGAAACACAAGACAATTCATTGAAAATAAAAGAAAATAATAAAGTTATAGGATTAAAATGGTATATAGATATAAAATCAGAAGAAACAGTAGGTATACAATTTACTGTAAAAGTAAATGAAAATATAACAGGGACAATTTTAAATATGGCAATAGCAAATGGAACACCATCAGAAGAAGTAAAAACAGCAATTATAGAACAAGAAAAAACAAGTATTGTATCTAGAGAATTTAATGAAAACTGGAAAACAATACAAGAGCCAGCAAAAATAAATGATAGGATTACATACACAATAACAGTAAAAAATACAGGAGATATAGATGGAAAAACTACAGTAAAAGATATAGATTTAAAAGAAATATTAGCAGATGGAAAAGCTGAAATGGTGGGAGATGTATCTATATTAAAAGATGAAGAAATAGTTTCAAAAGATAAGAATGCTGAAGATTTAATAAATGGAATAAAAGAGATAGAAGTATCAGCACATGGAGAGGCAAAAGTAATATTTACAATTAAAATAAATAAAATACAAGGAGAAATTAAAAACATAGCTCTTATAGGTAATGACGAAGAAAAACCAACAAATCCAGATATTACAGATACAGTAAATATTACAGGTATAAAAACAAACACACCTGAAGATAAAGTAAAAGAAAAAGAAATTATAACATATACAATAAAATTATCAAATTCAGGAAACAAGCCAGGAGAGGCAATAGTAAAAGACAAAATATCTGAATATACAACATTAGTAGAAAAATCAATAAAAATTAATGATAAAGAAACAGAATACACACAAACAGATTTAGAAAAAGGCATAACTGTAACTGTACCAGCTGGAGAAAATACGGCAACATTAAGTTTTACGGTCAAAGTAAAACCATTAGAAAAAGAAAAAGTAGAAGTAAAAAATATAGCAATAATAGATGATAAAGAAACAAATGAAGTTACAAACGAAGCAGAAAAAGAAAAAATATCATTAACAGTAAATAAAACATGGTTAGATAATTTAATACAAGCACAGAAAAGACCAGAAAAAATCAAATTTATATTAACTAAAAATGGAGAAATAACAGAAACAGAAAAAGAAGTAAGGTCAGCAGACATATCAGATAAATCTCAAGAAATAGTTTTTGAAAACTTAAACAAATATGATGCAAAAGGAAATCCATTAAAATATGGAATAGAAGAAACAGGACTTAATGAATTTTATAAATCAAATATAACTAGTCAAGAAGCAGATGAACAAGGAAACGAAAAAGTAGAAATAGAAAACAAATTTACAATCCCAGAAGATAATGAAACACAAATAACAGTTACAAAAATATGGGAAGATGATGACAACAAAGCACAAAAACGTTCAGAAAAAGTAAAATTAAAAGTAACAGGAGAAAACACTGTTGCAGAAGCGGAATTATCAACAGAAAATTCAAAAACAGATGATGAAAACACATGGACAAAAGTTTTAAAATTGCCAAAATACAATCAAGATGGTCAAGAAATAAAATATACAGCTACAGAAGAAGATGTACCAAGATTTTACGAAAAAACAGAAAATGATTTGACTGTAATAAATAAATTTGTTGGTTCATCAGAAAAAGTCTCAATAAAAATCAATAAAAAATGGAATGATAATGAAAAACAAAAATCACATAGACCAGATGAAATTACATTTACAATAAGTGATGGTAAAAACTTTAATCAAGATGTAATATTAGGAAATGAAGATAATGCAACTACAACAATTAATGATTTACCAAAATATGATGAAAATGCAGATGAAATAAAATATATAGTAACAGAAAAAAGAACAGGACTAAAATTCTATACAACAGAATCATCAGAAAATGTAGATGGAAACATTATAGAATTCAATTTTGAAAATACATTTGAAATTCCAGAAGATGAAAAAGAAACAGAAATAACATTGATAAAAAAATGGGAAGATAATAAAAATAAAGCAGGAAAAAGGCCAGAAAATGTGGTATTTGAAATATCAGGAACACCAAGCCCAAGAGCTACAGTACCAAATCAAACAATAACTGGAGATTCAAAAGCAGAAGAATGGAAAAAAACAATCAAAGTAGAAAAATATAATGATGATGGAGAGCTAATAAACTATTTTGCTACAGAGCCACAAACAAATTCAGGATTCTATAAAAATATAGACACAAATCCACAAGATTTAATAATAACAAACAAATTTGAAGTACCAGAAACAAAAATAAATTTAACAATAAACAAGAATTGGGAAGATAATCAAATTCAATCACAAAGAAGACCAGAAAAACTTACATTCCAATTAATAGCGAACAAAAAAGAAGTAAAAGATGCAGTTCAAATAGTGGATTCCGAAAGAGAAGGAAATATACAAAAAATAGAATTCACAGGATTGAAAAAATATGACGAAAATGGAGATTTAATAAATTATGACATTAAAGAATTAGAAAATACAGAATTTTATAAATCATATAAAAACGAGCCTGTTAGAAAAGATGATGGAAACATAACAATTGATGTAACAAACAAATTTGAATTACCAAATAATAACAAAACAAAACTAGTAGCAACAAAAATTTGGGATGACACACAAGCACAAGAAAAAAATCGTCAAGATGTAGAATTTAAAATAAAAGGAACCAGAACAGATGGAAAAAGTGCAATATCTAAAAATGTAATAATAAAAAAACCAGCAATAATTGGAGACATTAAAAATAAGTGGACTAAAGAAATAGAAGTGCAAAAATATGATGATAATGGTCAAGAAATTAAATATTCAGCAAGAGAAACAACAGTACCAAAATTCTATCAGGTAATATATGATGAAAATACACCATTAACAATAACCAACAAATTTATAGGTTCACAAGAAACAATAGTATTAAAAGTAAAAAAACACTGGGATGACAATAAAAATAAAGCAGCAAAAAGACCTACAAGAATAACATTACAATTAAATAAAAATGGCGAAAAATTAATAGACATAGTATTAACAACAGACACATGGGAAACAGAAATAACAAACTTATTAAAATATGACGAAAATGGAGACGAAATAACTTACACTGTAGAAGAAATAGGCTCTACAGATAAAAATTGGAAATTCTATGAACAAGATAAAAATAAAACAATACAACCGACAAAAGAAAATGGATATACAGCAGAAATAACAAACAAATTTGTAAAACCAACAGATACTAAAAATATAGAAATCAGCAAAAAATGGAATGATAATAAAGAAAATCATCAAGATATAGAAGCAAAAATAATAGGAAAAGTAGGAGAAGAAATAGTAGAAACTAATGTTCCAAATCAAACATTAAACGAAGAAAATAAATTTAAGAAAACAGTAGAAGTACCTGTATATGATGAAAATGCAGACGAAATAACATACTCAATAGAAGAAGCAAATATTCCTGATGGATATATAGTAACATATAATGGATTAGAAATAGTAAATACATTGCCATCAATTAATATAACAAAAACAGTAATAAGTGTAAATGGAAATCCAGTTGCCTCAGGAGCAATTCCAGAAGTCAAAGAAGGAGATGTAGTAGGATATAAAATAATAGTTACAAACACATCAAATATCCCATTAACAAATGTACAGGTTACAGATAATAGAAAAATAAGTTTTACAAATGATGGTATAACAAATATTACAAATACTGTTGGAACCATAAGTACACTAGGAGAAGCAGGTACAGAAACAGCAACAGCAGAATTTACAGTATATTATAAAATTACCTCAGGAGATACAAAAGTTGGAGGAAAAGAAATTATAAATATTGCTACAGCTGAAGCACATTATACAGATAGCAATAATAATGATAAAACTTTAAAAGTAGAAGATAATGCTAAAGTTACAGCAAAAGCAAAAGTCGAATTTACTGTTACAAAAACAAGTAAAATAACAAAAGCAACTGGAAATACTCATAAAGAAGTTGCAGAATATGGCGATACAATCAAATATGTTATAACTGTAACAAATATTGGAAATGCAAATGGTACTACAGTTGTAAAAGACAAAGTACCAGAAAATACAACACTACTTACTACAGGAACAAATTTAACATCAGCAGAACTAAATGAATTAAAATCAAATAATGGATTAGCTAAAACATTAGAAATTTCAGCGGGAAATAGTAAAACAGTTGAATTTACTGTAAAAGTAACAGGAAAACCAGGGAAAAAAATAGCAAATTCGGCAACATATAAAACAACAGAAAATGAAGAAAAAACAGTAAAAGACCCAAAAGAGTATCAAATTGAAAAACAAGTAAAATTAATTAAAAACTCAGAAACAATAAAAACAACTAATAGTAATATAGTTTTAGTAATAGATGTATCTGGAAGTATGAAAGAAAACGGACGTTTAACAAATGCTAAAACAGCAGCCAAAAACTTAATAGATGGAGTAGACTTTGAATCTGGTGGTCAGGTAGGCATAATAACATTTAGTAGTGGAGGAAAAAATCAAAATCAAGATAATGCAAAACAAATAGGTACAGCTACAAATAAGACAAAAGCAACAACACTAAAAGGTAAAGTAGATAGTTTAACTGCAAATGGTGGAACACGTATAGGTGATGGTTTAGTTAAAGCTAAAACAATGATAGAAACAATGGCTAAAAATAAGCCTTCTAATAAAAACATAGTAATAGTTTTAAGTGATGGAGCATTTAATGTAAATGTTACTTATGATAGAAATGGAAAACCAATTTATGGTGATGATTTATTAAAAACTGGAGGAGAAAAGGTAAGTAATGTTACATCAAAAGCTAATTTACTAAAGGGAAGCACATGTAAGCCAACAATATACACTATTGCTATATTAGGCAAAAATGAGACCACAGGTAATACAAAAATAATGACAGAAATAATACCTTCTTCAACTAAAAATTACATTAAAGCTACAGATGGATATGAAAGTATAATAGGCGCATTCAAAAAAGTAGAGTCAGAAATTACAGGTGAAACAAGCAAACAGGTTCTTTCTACAAATGGAAAAGTTGAACTAGAAAATATAAAATCAGGTTCTAATATTATTATTAAAGTAAATGGTTCAGCTATTACAGATATTAATTCTCATATTATTACTTCTGCTGGCAAAACTTATGTTGATTTAACTTCTTTTGCAGCAGATGCTAAAATTGAGATTGAATATACTGAAAAATAAAATTTTGTATAATCAACACAAAAAGCAGACTTTTAAAGTCTGCTTTTGCTCTATTATAGTAAAGTTCACCGGACTCCCTATAATAGAACAAAAGCGGACATTAATAACATTGACGCTTATTCAAACATTTTAAAGTCCGCGTCTTTGTTCGCGCGCGAAATTTGCCTTGCAAATTTCTGTGCATTGTTATTTTTATATTATAGGAAGTTCGGAGAACTCTCCTATAATATAAAAAGAGAAGATTGTAACTAATCTTCTCTGTTCCTGTTGAGTCAGGCTATAATTCAAAATAATATGTATTAAATAACTATATTTACAACAGTTAAAAATAAAGCATATAATAAAGTTTTAATAGACATTCTAATAGTAGTTTCTTTCACTTTATTAATAACAATTAATCTATGTTCTTTTCTAATAGCTAAAGCTAAACAATCATTTTTTGGATTTTCGTTCATAATAATCAACTCCTTAATCTTGCGTAAATTAAAAAATCTTAAGTAAAACTATCTATAATTCAATTTTACGACAAAAAAATAGAGTTGTCAACACTTTTGTAACAAAAAAGTAATATTTTTGTAATAAAAATGTAATATTTGTAACAAATTCTACAATTTAATGATTTTTTCCCAACTTAAAAAGTCTTTACCAAAGTGCCCATAATTAGTAGTAGATTTGTAAATAGGAGTTCTTAAATCTAAGTAACTTATGATACCTAAAGGTGTTAAATCAAATTTATTTTTAATTTTATTTAATATTTCATCTTCAGAAATCTTATTAGTACCAAAAGTATCAATAAAAACAGATAAAGGTTGTTTCATTCCTATAGCATAAGAAACTTGCAATTCACATCTATCAGCAAAACCATTTGCAACAACATTTTTAGCAATATGTCTCATCATATAAGCAGCAGATCTATCAACTTTAGTGCAATCTTTTCCAGAAAAAGCGCCACCACCATGTCTAGCATAACCACCATAAGTATCAACAATAATTTTTCTACCAGTTAAACCAGTATCACCTAAAGGACCACCAATAATAAACTTGCCAGTAGGATTAATATGAATTTTTGTATTTTGATCAATATAATTTTTAGGAATAACAGAATAGATAACATTTTCAATAATGTCATCTCTCATTTTATAAATATCAGTACCATCTTCATATTGATTAGAAATTAAAATATTTTCAATTCTACTTGGAATACCATCAATATATTGAACAGTTACTTGAGTTTTACCATCTGGCCTTAAATATGGCAAAATATTATTTTTTCGCACTTCACTTAATCTTTTTGAAAGTTTATGAGCCATATTTATGGCAAAAGGCATATAATTTTCTGTCTCATTAGTAGCATATCCAAACATAATTCCTTGATCTCCAGCACCACCTGTATCAACACCTAATGCAATATCAGGACTTTGCTTTACAATATAAATTTCAACATCACATGTATCTGGATTTATATCAAGAAATTCACTTCCATAGCCAATTTCTTTAATTGCATTTCTTACAACTAATTCAATATCAATATTAGCTGTACTTGTCACTTCACCTGAAACTATTATTTTGTTTTTGGTTGCAAATGTTTCTATTGCTACTCTTGAGTTTTTATCTTGTTTTAAATATTCATCTAATAGTGAATCAGAAATATAGTCACATAACTTATCTGGATGACCTTCTGTTACACTTTCAGATGTAAAAAAATAATTTTTATTCATATACAATCCTCCATTCATTTCTATAATAACATAAGGAAAACAAGATATCAAGAAATAATATACCAAGATAAAAAAATTCATTAATAAACTTTTAATTAAAAAATTGATATGGTATAATCAAAAATGAAAGGGGAATTGATATATGGAACAAGATTTAATTGAAAAATTAAAAATAATAATTTTATTTGGAAAAAGAAAAGTAGATGGGCAAGAAAGAGATGGAGAAATAGAAAAAATACCAGTAGAAGATGATGATACAGCACATTATTTTTATATGAAAGAATATTTAAAAGAACACTTTAAAGACGAAGAAGAATTACAAAATTCAGTACAAGAAAGACATGATGTAAACAGCATATTTTATGAAATACAAAAATTAGGACATATTGCATTTGCAGAAAACACATCAACTCCAACATATAGAACAGGTATATTTTATATGCCAAATGAAATTTCAGAAAAACAAAAAGAATCCTTAAAAAAATTACAAAAGCAACTAGAAGCAGAAGACTATAACATCACAGAATTTTTAAATTTACACAGAAATGAAGAAGGAATATTACTAGGAAGTCAAAAACAAGGAAAAGCACAAATATTAAAAGAATTTACAGAAGACCGAGAAAGATAAATATAGAAAAGGAGAAAATCTTTTTATGGAAAAGGTAATAGAAGTCAATAATTTAACAAAAGAATATAAAGGAAAAAAAGCCATAGATGATTTGACATTTGAAGTATATAAAGGAGAAATATTAGGATTACTAGGACCAAATGGTTCAGGAAAAAGCACAACAATAAACTCAATATTAGCATTATTAAAATACCAAAAAGGAAGCATAAAAATATTTGGAAAAGAAATGAAGCCAGATTCTTATGATATAAAGCAAAAAATAGGAGTAATCTTTCAAGAGGTAGCAGTTCTAAATGAACTAAATGTATATGACAATATAAACTATTTTTGCGGATTATATATAAAAAACAAAGAAATCAGAAAAAAATATGTAGAAGAAGCAATTGAACTAGTTGGACTAAAAGAATTTAAAAAATATTTACCAAAGCAATTGTCAGGAGGATTACTAAGAAGACTAAACATAGCTTGTGGAATAGCACATAAACCAGAATTAATTTTTTTAGATGAGCCAACAGTAGCAGTAGACCCACAAAGCAGAAATAACATATTAGATGGAATAAAAAAATTAAGAGATAATGGAGCAACAATAGTATATACCACTCATTACATGGAAGAAGTAGAAATTCTTTGTGATAGAATTATAATATTAGATAAAGGAAAAATAATTGCAGAGGGAACAAGTGAAGAATTAAAAAAACAAGCAAATATAGAAGAAAAAATAGAAAGAGTAGGACCAACATTAAATGATGTCTTTTTAAAGCTTACAGGAAAGGAGCTAAGAGACTAATGTTTATCCATAATTTAAAATACACAATAAAATCATTATTAAAAAATAAAACATTAATATTTTGGACATTTGCATTTTCAATTATATTAAGCACATTTTTTTATATGGCATTTTCCAACATAGAAAATGATGAGAAACTACAAATATTTGATATAGCAGTTATTGACAATGACAGTTTTGAAAAACAAGAGATTTATAAAGAAACATTGAAAAAGCTATCAGAAGAAAGTGATGAAAAATTATTTAACATAAAATATGTAAGCAAAGAAGAAGTGGAAGATTTATTAGAAAAATCAGAGATAGAAGGATATATTTTGTTTGAAAATGAAACTCCAAAAATAGTAGTAAAAACTACAGGAACCTATCAAACAATAATAAAATTTGTAGTAGATGAAATAGAGCAAACAAAAAAAGTAGTAAAAGATTTAACTGATCAAGACATAAAAAAAGAAATAGAAAACGGAAATATAAATTTTAACACAGAAAATATAGTAAATAACATTATAAATAAGATAAACAATGAAAAAGTAGAATTAAAAAATATATCAAATTCAAATTTAAGTTACATGATGATAGAATACTACACAGTAATAGCAATGGCATGTATGTATGGTGGAATGATAGGAATAACAGCAATAAATGGATGTTTAGCCAATATGAGCAACAGGGGGAAGAGAATAGCTGTATCACCAACTAGAAAGAGCATTATAGTTTTAAGTTCAGCAATTGGAGCATATTTAGTAAGCCTAATTGGAGTAGCATTATTAATAATATTTTTAGTATTAGCTTTAAAAGTTAATTTTGGAACAAATTTAGGATTAGTAATATTATTAGCAATGATAGGAAATTTAGCTGGAACCTCATTAGGAATATTAATAGCATCATGTTTTAAAGTTAGTGAAGGCACAAAAACAGGAATAACAATTTCAGTTTCAATGATTTTATCAGTTTTATCAGGAATGATGGGAGTCACATTAAAATATCTTATAGACAAAAATGCACCAATAATAAACAGAATGAATCCAAATAATTTAATAACAGATGGATTTTATTCATTGTATTATTACAATACTTTAGATAGATATTGGAGTGATATATTAAATTTATTAATATTTTCTATAATTTGCTTGGTGATTTCTTTTGTAAGTTTAAGGAGGGAGAAGTATGATAGTATTTAAAACTGTATTAAAAATATTAAATAAACTAAAAGGAATGTTAATATTATATACTATTGTACTTTTATCAATAACAGTACTTAATCAAACAAGTAAAAATGTAACAAGTTTTGAAGAAACAAAACCAAGTATACTTGTTATAAATAATGATACAGGAAGTACAATATCAAATGGCTTAGAAAAATATATAAAAGAACATTCAAAAGAAGTTAGTGTTGATGAAAAAAATCAAGATGCAATTAATGATGCAATCTTTTATAGAGATATAAATTATGTAATATATATTCCAGAAAATTTTGAAAAAGATATCTTAACAGGAAAATTACCAGTAATAGAATATAAATCAAGTGGAGATGAATATTCATCATATAGTAAGATGCTAGTAGAAAAGTATGTAAAACTGGCACTTGTATATAAAGATTATTATAAAAACGAAGAACTAATTAATAAAATTAATGAAGCTGCTGATATTGATACAAAAGTAGAATTAAAAACAAATTTAGATACATCAAAGTTAAGTGCAGCTACTAGATATTTCAATTTTTTAAATTATGCATTTTTAGCAGGATGTGTTTATTGTATTAGTATGATTTTGGCGAGCTTAAAAGAAAAAAATGTTAATAAAAGAACAATAATTAGTAGTTATAGTTTAAAAAAATATAATAGAATTGTACTGTTATCAGCTTCAAGTGTTATATTTGCAATGTGGTTACTTTACATGATTCTAAGTTTAGTATTATTTAAAGATTTAATGCTAAGCTCAAATGGTATAGCTTTTATAATAAATTCTTTTGTATATGCAATATGTAGTTTAATAATAGGTTTTTTAATTGGAAATATTACTCAAAATAAAAATGCAATAGGAGGTATTGTAAATGTTGTTGCATTAGGTTCTTCATTTTTATGTGGATGTTTTGTTCCATTTAATTATATGCCAAATTATGTTATTAAAATAGCACATATATTACCTACATATTATTTTGTTTCTAATAATGAACTAATTAAAGACATGGAAGTTTTTAATTTTAGTAATATTAGACCTTTATTAATTAATACTGCTATAATCATAGCATTTTGCATAATTTTTATTACTTTAACAAATTTTATTAGCAAGAAAAAAAGAATTGTAAATTAAATCATTTTATAGACTTATACAGGAAAAAAATAGATTAAAAATAGCAGGATAAAAACATGAAAAAAATATTAAACTGGTACAATTTCGTCAGTATTTCCTAATAAAGATATTATGGATGAGGTATTTGAAATAATAAAACAAAGGAAAGAATGAAAAACAATAATTAAATACTCAGAAAAGAGGCTGCTTTTTCAGCAGTCTCTGTTAGTATTAATTACAATTATTCATATAAAATTTTTTTTCAGCCAATTTATCTTGAACCCCACGAAGAGCTTCTCCAAATCTTTGGAAGTGAACAACTTCTCTTTCACGTAAATATCTAAGAGGATCAATAACATCTGGATTATCACGACACAAGTCAATTAGTTTTTCATAAGTAGCTCTAGCCTTTTGTTCTGCAGCTAAATCTTCTTGCAAATTAGCAATAGGATCACCTTTGCAAGCTAAACAATTTGCATTAAAAGGAGCGCCAGCAGCAGATTGAGGATATACATCAACACCATGATCTGTATAATATGGTCCTAAACCAGCTTTTTCAATTTCTTCTATAGAAGCACCTTTAGTTAATTGATGAACAATAGTACCAACCATTTCTAAATGAGCTAATTCCTCTGTACCTATATCATTTAAAATAGCTTTAGCCTTTTGATCAGGCATCCCAAAACGTTGAGAAAGATAACGTAAAGAAGCAGCAAGTTCACCATCAGGACCACCATATTGAGAAATAATAACTTTAGCAAGGCGAGGATCCGGACATTTAATATTAATAGGATATTGTAAAGTTTTATTATAAGTCCACATTAGAAATTCCCCCTTTCCCAAGGCCAAGGTTCTTCAAGCCATCTCCATTTGTTACAAGGATATTGAATAGTTAAAGGACCAAACACCTTTTGATATTTATCTTTACATTCTTTACATTCTTTGCAATATTTTCTGTGTAAGCAAAGAGCCTTTTCATCAGTAGGATGAGTATCTAAATAAAGAGCAAGTTCTGTGATAGCAAATTCTAAGCAACGAATTTGTTCCATCATATCACGTCTAGCTTCACAATTAACTCTTCTGGTAGAATCAGAAAAAACTTTTTGAGAATCAACAGCAAGAACAGTACCCTCATCAACACCACAAGTAGTAGAATCAGCAACAGCAGAAGGTGCAAAAGAATTCATATTATTCATTCCACAATTACAATTTCTATTTTCATCTAACAACATTTATTGCACCCCTTTCCAATTTCATTTTTTTCTGAAATATAATTAATTTCTTCCATAGATTGCCCAGGAAAATAAGGACTAACCAATTCTGGAAAAATAGTTCCCATTTTTAAACCAACACAAGGCTTAAAAGTTTTATCCATATATTGAATAGGAACATAACTTTGAGCTAACATAGGATTTTCTGGGAAAAGGCTAAGATCTTCATCAAAACCACAATTACAACTATCATACATATCATCTGAGTAAGAAACAACATTATCACATGTATCTTCTAATATGTTTTCTGTATTATTACAATTATTATCAATGCTATTATTCATACAGCAACAATTTCTACTTTTTCTAAACATTTAAAATTCCTCCTTTTAATGACATTATATGCACATAAAAAATAAAATGCGACAAATATATAAAAAATAGAAGAATTCTAAAATAATTAAAAAAAAAGTAGTAAAAAACAAAAATATATGATATACTAAGGCCATAAGTAAAGAAATCACATAATATAAGAGAAAAAGTTAAGAAAACAGAAAGGAATGATACAAAAATGAGACATGCAAAAGAAGCAACAACAATAAAAGGAACAGCAAAAAAGAAAAGAAAAAAAATATTATTAATAATAGTGGCAATAATAGTAATAGGAATAATAGCATATATAGCAAATGATTACATAATTTTAGGAAAAAATAAAACAACAAATTTAGTAATAAACAACAAAAATGTAACAGGAAATTTAAAAAAAGAAATATTAATAGAAAATGGAGAAATATATATTTCAAAACAAGACTTAGGAAACTTTTTTGACAAATACATATATGAAGACAAAGAAACAGAAGAAATAATAACAACATACAATAAAAAAATAGCAGAAATAGGATTTGAAAAAAATGTAGTAACAATAAACGGATCAGAAAAAACGACATATGCACATGCAATAAAAAAAGATGACACAATTTATTTACCAATTTCAGAATTAAAAGATGTATATGATATAGAAATAAATCACATAGAAGATACAAAAACATTAGTTATAGACTCATTAAGTAAAGAACAAAAAAAGGCAGTAATAAAAACAAATCAACCAGTAAAATCAAGCACAAAATTTATAGCAAAAACAATAGATAGAGTAAAAAAAGGAGAATGTGTAATAATAATATCAAGTGAAAAAGGCTATACAAAAATAAGAACAGAAGATGGAAAAATAGGATATATAAAATCAAATAAACTAGCAAATGAAGTTACAACAAGACAAAATATGGAAGAAGAAAAACAAATCCAAGGAAAAGTAAATCTAGTATGGGATTATTATTCACAAGTAGCAACAGCACCAGATAGAGCAAGTACACAAATAGACGGAGTAAATGTAGTATCACCATCATTTTTCAGTATTGATAAAAACGGAAAATTAGTAGAAAACATAGGAACAAGAGGACAAGCATATTTAGAATGGGCACGTAATAACAATTTTAAAGTATGGCCAATGCTTCAAAATGCAGGAGACAATCAAATGATGGAAACAACATCAAAAATAATGAAAAGCTATGAAAACAGAAAAAAATTAATAGAATCAATAGTAAATGTATGTATAAAATACAAACTAGATGGAATAAACATAGACTTTGAAAACATGAGAAAAGACGACAAAGACATGTATTCAAGATTTATTATAGAACTAGAGCCAAGAATGAAAGAATTAGGACTAGTATTATCAGTAGATGTAACAGCTCCAGACGGAAGTGACACATGGTCATTATGTTTTGATAGACATGTAATAGGAGATGTAGCAGATTATATTATATTTATGGCATATGATGAATATGGAGATTCAAGCACAAAAGCAGGAACAACAGCAGGATATGACTGGGTAGAATTAGGATTAAAGAAATTTTTAGAAACAGAAGAAGTAGAACCAGAAAAATTAATATTAGCAGTACCATTATACACTAGATTATGGACAGAAGACAGCTCAGGAAAAGTAACCAAAAAATCAGTAGTATCAATGAAAGACATAGACAGAACAATTCCATCAGATGTAGAAAAACAATGGGACGACAAGTTAAAACAATATTATGTAGAATACAAAGATGGAAATAATCTAAAGAAAATGTGGATAGAAGATCTAAAATCATTAAAAGAAAAAGTAAGTCTAATTTCTAAATACAAATTAGGTGGATTAGCATCATGGGAAAAAGGAATGGAAACAGATGATGTTTGGAATTTATTTAAGGAAGCTTTAAAATAAATATAATAAGCAAAATGTTACATTTGGAGGTATTTAAGGACATATGCAAAATCAAAATATATACTATACAACAGACAAATACAAAGATATAAAAGATGAGGAAATTATAGTAGAAATAAAAAATGGAAATGAGCAAGCATTAACATATTTACTAAATAAGTACAAGCCATTGGTAAATAATAAAGTAAACAAATACTTTATAATAGGAGCAGAAAAAGAAGACATAATACAAGAAGGAATGATAGGACTATATAAAGCAATAAAAAGTTTTGATACACAAAAACAAAACAAATTCAAAACATTTGCAAATATGTGTATAGAAAGGCAACTAATAACAGCAATAAAAACATCAACAAGACAAAAACACATACCATTAAATTCATGTATTTCATTAAACACATCAGCATATGCAAATGAAGATGACGGTACAGAGTTATTAGAAACATATAATAATAAAACAATAGAAGATCCATTAGAAACAATGATGAAAAAAGAATATTATAAAGAAATAAGACAAACAATAACATCATCATTAAGTAAATTTGAAAAACAAGTACTAGATAGATTAGTTATAGGTGAAAGCTATGAAATCATAGCTAAAAGATTTGATACACCTGTAAAATCAATTGACAATGCAATACAGAGAATAAGAAAAAAAGCAAATAATAAGATAGATTTTACAAAAAATCAATAAAATATTTGCAATTTCAATAAATATATGATAGAATATTTCAAGAAAATCAAACAGGAAAAAATAGGGAGGAAAAATAAAGAATGGGAATAGCAAAAACAATATTAACAGTTGTATATTTTATAATCGCAATAGCCATGATTATATTAGCATTAATTCAAACAAAAGAAGATGGAGGATTATCATCAACAATAACAGGTTCATCAACAAACAACTTCTATGAAAAAAATAAAGGAAGAACAAAAGAAGGAAAACAAAAAAGATGGACAATAATATTAGCTATAATATTTGCAATATTATCAATTGCTTTAGGAATATTATACATGGCATAAGCTAGGTGATTTTTGGGACGGAGCTGATGCTTTTGGGGACGGAGCAAAAAAACACTACCGAAGGCAGTGTTTTTCTTGCTCCGTCCCCAAAAGCATCAGCTCCGTCCCAAAATCATCAGCTCCGTCCCAAGATTCCAAAAAGGAAGGAGAAAACAATGACTAAAAAAGCAGAAATAATACTAGGGTTCATGAAAGATCCAGAATACAAGCCAATGAAGGCAAAAGAAATAGCAATAATACTAGGAGTACCAAAAAAAGAGTACCCACAATTTCAAGAAGCAATAGCAGAACTAGAAAAAGAATTCAAAATAGGAAAAAATCACAAAAACAGATATAGAGTTATAGAAGAAGAATACAAAGAGGGAACATTCAGAAAAAATGCCAAAGGATTTGGATTTGTAAATATAGGAGAAGATGATGAAATATATATATCAAAAGAAAACACAAATAATGCGTTAAATGGAGACAAAGTATTAGTAGAAATATTAGAAGAAAAGAACAAACTAAAAAAAGCAGAAGGAAAAATAAAAAGGATCATAAAACACGAAAAAGACACAGTAGTAGGAACATTTCAAAACAATCGAAACTTTGGATTTGTAGTACCAGATGATAAAAACTTTGGAACAGATATATTTATCTCAAAAACAAATTTTGGGAAAGCAAGAGATGGGCATAAAGTATTAGTAGAAATAACAAAATATCCAAAAAGTGATAAAAAGGCAGAAGGAAAAATAATAGAAATATTAGGAAAACCAAATGAAGCAGGTGTAGACATGCTATCATTAATAAAAGAATATAGATTACCATCAAAATTTCCAGAACCAGTAGTAAAAGAAGCACAAAAATATGGAGATAAAATAGACCAAAAAGATATATCAAACAGAATAGACCATAGAAAAGACATAATCTTTACAATAGATGGAGAAGATGCAAAAGATCTAGATGATGCTGTAAGAGTAATCAAATTAGAAAACGGAAACTATCGTTTAGATGTACACATAGCAGATGTAAGCCACTATGTAAAAGAAAACTCATTATTAGACAATGAAGCATTAATAAGAGGAACAAGTATCTATATGTTAGGAAGAGTTATACCAATGTTACCACGAGAACTATCAAATGGCTTGTGTAGTTTAAATGCAGGGCAAGACAGATTTACATTATCATGTAGCATGGAAATAAATCAACAAGGAAAAGTAGTATCATCAGAAGTATATAAAGGAATAATAAATGTAACAGAAAGAATGAACTATCATGATGTACAAAAAATACTAGATAAATCAGATGATGAGGTATTAAAAAGATATAAACCATATATAAAAGATTTTGAAACAATGGCAGAATTAGCAACAATACTAAAAAACAGGAGAATGGAACAAGGATATCTAAATTTAGATATACCAGAAAGCAAAATAGATTTAGACAAAGAAGGAAAAGTAATAAATATAGGAAAATACGAAACATCATTTAGTAATGAAATAATAGAACAATTTATGTTATCAGCAAATGAAACAATAGCAGAAAAATTTTATTGGTTACAATCACCATTTATATATAGAGTACATGAAGAACCAGACATAGACAAAGTAAAAGAACTAAATAAATTTTTATTTAATTTTGGAATGCAAATAAAAATATCAAATGAAAAAGTATATCCAACAGAATTCTCAAAAATACTAGAACAAGTAAAAGGAAAAGAAGAAGAAAAAGTAGTATCAAATCTTGTTTTAAGAACACTAAAAGTAGCAAAATATGAATCAGAAAATAAAGGGCATTTCGGAATAGCAAGTAAATACTACTGTCATTTTACATCACCAATAAGAAGATATCCAGACTTATTTATACACAGAATAATCTCAGAATATATTGCAGACAATTATGATGTACCAGAAAAATGGATAACAGACTATATGCAAAAAGCAGAAGATAGAGCAAGAGAATCATCTGAAAGAGAAAAAATCGCTACAAAAGTAGAAAGAGAAAGTGAAGATTTGAAAAAGGCAGAATACATGGAAGGCAAAATCGGGGAAGAATATGAAGGAATTGTTTCATCTGTTACTCAATTTGGGATTTTTGTGGAATTGCCTAACACAATAGAAGGCCTAATAAGATTTGAAGACTTAGGAAACGAATATTTTATATATGATGAAAATCGAAAAAGACTAATTGGAGAAAAAACAAACAAAACCTACCAAATAGGAGATAAAATTAAAATTAGAGTTAAGTCAGCCAGCAAAATACTAAGGCAAATTGATTTTGAAATCGTATAGTGATGCTTTTGGGGGCCGGAGCTGATGCTTTTGCTTTTGGGGACGGAGCAAAAAAACACTACCGAAGGGGTACTTTCAATAAGGACATTTATTGAAAAGTACTCCTTTGGTTTTACAGTATAGTTTGAATACTATGCTGTTTTTGCATTTTTAATACTTTGCTGAAAGGCATTTTCTAATTCATACTCAGTTAGTGGAATACCTATTATTCCAACTCCTGTATAATATATATCTATTTGTTGATATTTCTTACCATTCAGCTTTGTTTGTTGATATACATATATTTTATCAATTAATTCATTTACAATTTCTGGTGTTAATTCTTTGATTTCAGTATATTTTTTAACTTTATCAATAAAAGTAGTTAAATTTATTTTTTCTTGTTTAGTTTTATCGATAGTATTAGCTAGATGACTAATTTTTTCTTTTAAGTCTTTTTGTTCTCTTTCATAATTTAATGATAAAGTTGCAAATCTATCATCAGTAATTTTTCCAGAAATGTTATCTTCATAAATATGCTGTATTAAGTTATCAATATCTTTTACTCTTTTTTCATATTGAGATAATAGTTTTTTATTTGCAATATCTTCTTTTCGTTGTTCTTCTAATGAATTTTCTAGTTTTTCTTTTATAAATAAATCTTCATAAGATGAAATATAAGATATTACTTGCTTGATATTATCTAATACTAATTCTCTTAATACAATATCCTTTATATTATGGCTAGTACAAGATTTTGTAGAATTGTTTTTATAGTTTGAACATCTATAAAAATCTTTGTCTGGTGTAAAATTATTAGCAGTACAATAATAAAGCTTAGCTCCACAATCCCTACAAAATAGATGACCAGAGAATATGCTAATTTTACCTGTTCTAGTAGGTCTTTGTTTATTCTCTCTAAGTCTTTGTGCTGTATTCCAAGTTTCTTCATCAATAATAGCCTCGTGGGTATTTTTAAATATTTTCCATTGCTCCTTTGGAAGTTTTATTTTAGTTTTATCTTTAAAAGAACGAGTGGTATATCTAAAATTTATTGTATCTCCTATATATTCCTGCCTATCTAATATTTTGGTTACTGTTATTGGATACCAATAATGTTTTACTTCTGAGAGTGGATTTTGTGTTTTCATACCTAAACTTTGATGATATTCTGTCGGATTCATTATTCCTTCTTCTGTAAATTTTTTTGCTATCTGAGAAGGAGTAGAGCCTTGTATAAATAAAGTAAATATTCTTTTTATAATTTTTGCTGCAGCTTCATCAATGATCCATTTACTTTTATCGTTCTCATCTTTTTTATATCCAAAAGGTGGATTTGTTGTTAAAGGTATACCAGAATTACCTTTATTTTTCATTACAGCTCTAACTTTTTGACTTGTATTTTTTGCATGCATTTCATTAAACCAATCTTGAATAGGCAAGAAGTCATTAAGTCCTTTGTCAGTATCAATATTGTCCATTATTGCAATATACCTAACATTAAGTCTTACAAAATCTTCTTCTAATAATTGACCAACTATAAGCCTATTTCTACCAAGTCTTGAATGGTCTTTTACTATAATTGTTCCAATTTTACCTTGTTCTGCAAGTTCCATTAATTCCATAAAAGCAGGTCTTGTAAAACTCGTTCCAGAATAACCATCA
>CAKPOI010000001.1 GCA_934169775.1 uncultured Clostridia bacterium | reverse complement strand
TATCAAGAAGCACGTTATAAACTTACAAAATATAATTATGACAAAATGGCAGAACATAAAGGTATAGGAGTAAATGAAGTAGCATCATCATTTGCATTTTATGCTCCATATGGAACAAGTGAAAATTGGAGCTGGTTTACATCAGCAGCAAATGCAGTAGCTGGTTCAGGTGGATATGGATATGCATGGGATGGCGATCTAACACTAATAGGACATTTGGCTTATCCGTTTGTCATACGTGGTGGCCCTTGCAGCAACGGCAGTGGTGCTGGTGTGTTGAGCTTGGGCGTTACTAACGGTTACGGCAACATCGACTACGGCTTCCGTGCGGTGTTGGTGGTGTAGCACTTGTAAATGGTATAAATAATGAGAGTCTAACTTAACTGTGTAAATTCTAAGAGACTATATTTTTAAGTGTGTAAATTCTAAAGTTTAATGAGCATGGATAAATTAGCAATAATTAAAAGCAAAGTTAATTTATCCATGTATCTATTATACAATATTATGTAAATTATTACAATATCTTTATGAAAATTAAGGCAAAGTATCACTATGCATAAAATACTATTATATAATCTAAAATTTGAAATTAAGAAATTTTAACTATTAACTTCTATGCATTTTATATATCTTTCACCAAATATTTCTATAAGTTCTAAATTTATATTTTTCCAATTAGCTACACCCTTAGCCCACTTGCCCTGAAGATCCTTTACTCTTAAAAATAGAACTTTAAGCAAAGCCTCTTTATTGATAAAAGAACCTTTTCCTTTAGTAACCTTACGCAAAGCAGAATTTAAGCTTTCTATTGCATTTGTAGTGTAAATGGCTTTTCTTATTGCATTAGGATACTCAAATATTTGATAAATCCAATTAATGTTATCATTTACTTTTTTCATTAATTTCGTATTATCTTTATATTTTTCTTTAAAGTTTTCATATTCAGATTTGGAATTAGAAAGATTTGATGCTGTATAGATTTTTTTAAAATCAATCATAACTTCTTTAGCATCTTTTCTAGGTACAATGTTATAAATATTTCTATCAATATGAACAATACATCTTTGAGTAATGGTAGAAGGATAAACCTTTTCAATTGATTCAGACAAACCAGTTAAACCATACATGGAAACAAAGAAAATATCCTCAACACCTCTAGATTTTAATTCTTCAAAAATTTCATACCATTTAGTTGCAGATTCTGTTGTATCAATCCAAATACCTAAAACATCCTTAACACCAGAAGTATCAATGCCTAATACAACATAAATAGCTTTTTTTATACTTCTTAAATCTTCTTTGACATTACAATACAAGCAATCGACATACACAAATGGATAGCACTTTTGTAAAGGCCTATTTTGCCATTTTATTACTTCTTCACTAACCGCTGAAGTCATTTCACTTAAAGTTGAAGGACTTAAATCAATTGAATATATTTCTTTAATAGTATCCTGAATATCTTTTAGAGAATTTCCTTTTGCGTACATAGAAATTACAATATTATCAAAGCCTTGCAAAACTTTTTGACGTTTCTTAATAATTTCAGGTTCAAACTTTCCTTCTCTATCTCTTGGTGGAACAACTACAATTTCACCAGTATCAGTTTTTACTTTTTTTCCCTTAGAAGTTGTACCGTTTCGCCTATTTGTACTTATCTTATCTTCATGGGAATTTTTATCATATCCCATGTACTCATTAAATTCAGTATCTAAAAGTCTTTGAATAACTTTTCCATACATGCTATTTAAAGCAGCTGAAACTGATGCTGCTGACCTACCAACACCCTTTTTCATTAACAAATCTACAATTTGTTGATCTATCTTTTCTTCTTCACTTAATTCTTTCTTTTTAGCCATCTAAATACACCTTCAAATCCTCTGGAAATTTATCATACAATACACTTACCAAATCTAGCCATTCTTTTTTGTAGTAACTTCTAGCAGCCTCGAATTTATTAATGTATAGCAGAAAAAATTCTATAACATCAGTTAAATTACTACATAGTGGTTTTAAGTTATTTAGCTTGTTTAAATATTTTCTCATTTCTAATATTGCATAATACGGATAAAAAAACTTCTTTAATTCATATGAATAGTCATAAAATTTTTGTATTTGTGGTTCTTTTCGCTGTAGTAAAAGCATAATCACTTTATTGTTTATATATTGTTCCTTAAACAGTTGTAATTCTAATCTATATTTATCTAAATCATCTGCCAAAAACAAATTCTTGAAACTTGTTCTTAGAGTTCTAGTAGGCTTTTCAGAAAAAAATTTAGTGATAGATAAAATTACGTCATCTGGTGAATGAACAATTCTAATATTATTATACACTATTTTAGAGCATCTTTCAATGTTATGATGAGTAGGAGTTACTAGAAAAAGAACCGTTTCAGCACCTCTAGCTCGAATATCTTCAAAAGTTTCTAACCAGAATCTATTATCATATGCTTTTTCAAAATATACACCAATAACTTGTCTATTGCCTAAAATATCAACACCATAAACAATGTATAGAATTTTCTTTTGAATACAGTTTTCATCTCTTATTGTTATTTCCTTATCAATGACATACCATGCTAGATAACATTTTTCTAATTTTCTCTTTTGTAAATCATTTGAATTAATTTGACCCATTTTGGACCTACCTTTCCTGCACAAAAAAACTGTGCAATTCTAAATTTTTACTTTTAGAATTTACACAGTTAAGTTTAGACTCTCATAAACAACCCCCTCATAAACAATCACGGCTTTAGCTTTCAGCATTACTTATAAAGTGACCCCCTAAAGCCGAAGTAGGTGCTGCTGTAGGTCGTGTTATAGTTATTGCGGTAAGAACCTGGATGGTAGGCCCCTGTATTGCCGTAACTGCCTCCCCTGTTGGCACAAGGACTGCTGCTGTCGGAAGTTTTTTCTAATGTCCATTCCCATTCACTTCCTGCAAAATCATATATATTCATTTTATTTGTTTCTTCTGTTGCTCCTGCTGTTAATAAAACTTCACTTGCTGGCTTTGTTCCTGTTATTACTTTCCAAGTGCTTCCATAATCTGTTGATTGCTTTGTCTTATCACTTGTTATTGTTCTTGTTACATTATTATAGTTTCCCCAACTTGTGCTATTTGAATTTATATCTGCTGTTGCCAACTTTCCTTTTACTTCTAAATATTTACACACTAAATCCCATTGGATTCCAAACATTAAGCTACTTGTATAATTACTATCTGGTGTCATTTCTTTAGTTAAAGCTTGAGCTTCACTACAATATACATAATTATATGGTATTGCATCTTTTTGACTTATGGCTTTGGGTGATGTTCCTATCGTTATTCTTGCTGATGTGTCTGTTCTTGCATTTGTTGTTTCTGTTGTAGTTCCTTCTATTCCTGCTTCATATCTTCCTATCCAAAATCCTCCATAAGCATATACACTTTTTAACATTTTTTGATATTCTGTTGTATATTCATCAGAAGTCATTCCACAGCCATTATACCATTCATCTGTCCAATTTTCATTTTGTGTTGCACTTCCTTTTCTATATACTCCTGCATATGCTATTAATTTATTTTTAATATCTGTATAATTTTGTTCTGTTAATGTGTTTGTTGTATCTATTGTTAATCCTGTAAATACTGTTGTTTTTGGTACTTCTATCCATACCCATTCATTATTATTTTTATCTTTTATTACTATTCCTTTATTTGCATCTGCTTCTACTACTGTTGAATTTTCAGGTACTACTCCTGCTGGATTTGTATCTTCTGTCTTAATGTTGTTAAAGTTTATTGCATTATTTAGAATACTTTCCATATTTGATAAAGTTTGTTCTTCTTCTTTTTGAGCCTGCTCTGTTTTCTTCTTTGCTTCTTTTGCTCTAGTCAATATTCCATTATCTCCACTTAGTGCTGCTATTGTTACTCCAGCAAGTATTAGAAGTACAATGATTGTAATTACTAATGCTATTAGTGTAATTCCTCTTGTGTTTTTCTTCGTTTTGTTCATTTCAAAATCTCCCTTCTTTTCTTAAACTATTTTTTATTAAGCTTTGAACTTAACAAAAAATTCAAAAACTGATTTCAGTTACAGTATTAACTACTTCACAAATTTTTATACATTATATTAAAAACTTTTTTTGTAATTCAGTATTGCATTTTTTGTTGGTGTATGTTATAAAATTAGCTATATATATTTACTAAAGTTCAATAATTAACATACCTTTTCCAAAATGTTTTATATCACAAATGTCATATATAATTAAATTTAAAAAAACTTTTTGGAAAAGTTTTTATTTCGTCAATATAAATATTTTATCATATACCAAGCTTTTATAGAACAAACTAAAAATACACTTTTACTTACTTTCTATAATATTTTTGCTATAAGCTTTTTTGTACAACATATTTAAAATGAAAGTCGTTCTAATTTTAAATAGGATAAATACTTTAATTTATATGTGTGTTAAGGCGAACTGAGAAAGGAATGAACTTTATATTATGAATAGTGGAGAGAGTATTGGTATTTTTGACTCAGGTTTACCTTCTATTACTAAGCATAAAAAATATGGTGTGCTAATTAATTCACACCATAGTATACACCATCTTATAATCACGGCTTCAGTTTTTAATTTACATAAAATGTTGAACGAAAACTGATAAAGTAGTTGCTGTCCGTAGTCCCAATGAAATTGCGACTAGACGCTGGAATGCTAGAGCCTGGATTGTCGCAAAAACCTCCCCTGTAAGCACAAGGATCGCTGCTGTCTGAAGTAGCATGTTCTAATGTCCATTCCCATTCATTTCCTGCAAAATCATAAATGTTCATCTTTTTTGTATAGTCTGTTATTCCTGTGCTTAATAGTGTATCATAATCTGGACTTGTATTTGGTTTTGTATATGAATTTGAAATTCTTGTCCATGTTCCTAGTTTCCATGTATTCGTATCTAATATAGCATATTTTCCTGCTGTTATATTTTCTATTTTTGCATTTTCATAGTTTCCCCAAATTGTACTATTTGAATTTATATCTGCTGTTGCTAGTCCACCTTTTACTTCTAAAAACTTACACACTAAATCCCATTGAATTCCAAACATCAAACTACTTGTATAATTACCATCTGGTGTCATTTCTTTTGCTAAAGCTTGAGCTTCACTACAATATACCCAGTTGTATGGTATTGCATCTTTTTGACTTATGGCTTTTGGTGATGTTCCTATCGTTATTCTTGCTGATGTGTCTGTTCTTGCATTTGTTGTTTCTGTTGTAGTTCCTTCTATTCCTGCTTCATATCTTCCTATCCAAAATCCACCATAAGTATATACACTTTTTAGCATTTTTTGATATGCTGTTATATATTCATCAGAAGCCATTCCACAGCCATTATACCATTCATCTGTCCAATTATATCCTTGTCCTGCTTTTCCTTCTCTGTATGTTGTGGCATATGCTATTAATTTATTTTTTATATCTGTATAATTTTGTTCTGTTAATGTGTTTGTTGTATCTATTGTTAAACCTGAAAATACCACTGTTTTTGGTACTTCTACCCATACCCATTCATTATTATTTTTGTCTTTTATTACTATTCCTTTATTTGCATCTGCTTCTACTACTGTTGAATTTTCAGGGACTACTCCTGCTGGATTTGTATTTTCAATATTTACATTTTTAAAATTATAAATTCCTAAAATATTTTCCATATTTGATAATGTCTTTTCTTCTTCTTTTTGAGCTTGCTCTGTTTTTTCCTTTGCCTCTTTTGCTTTTGTCAATATTCCATTATCTCCACTTAATGCTGCAATCGTTACTCCTGCAAGTATTAGAAGTACAATGATTGTAATCACTAATGCTATTAGTGTGATTCCTCTTGTGTTTTTCTTCGTTTTGTTCATTCCAAAATCTCCCTTCTTTTCTTTAATTATTTTTTATTAAGCTTTGAACTTAACAAAAAATCCAAAAACTGATTTCACTTACAGTATTAACTACTTCACAAATTTTTATACATTGTATTAAAAACTTTTTTTGTAATTCAGTATTGCATTTTTTGTTGGTGTATGTTATAAAATTAGCTATATACATTTACTAAAGTTCAAAGATTAACATACATTTTCCAAAATGTTTTATATCACAAATGTCATATATAATTAAATTTAAAAAACTTTTTGGAAAAGTTTTTATTTCGTCAATATAAATATTTTATCATATACAAAGCTTTTATAGAACAAACTAAAAGTACACCTTTAAATCTTTTCTATTTTGTATATGATAAACTTGAAACTGTATTATATGTAATACTTTTTTCAATTATACTATGTATTATAACCACTTCTTTTTAATTATTTTGTAAACGATTGATAAAAACACGTAATGAAAACCTCTTTAGGTCTAGTGTAAAATAAATACACAAAGATATAAGGAGGAATTTTTTAATACAAGTACACAATGAAAATCAAAAAAGATCATATATAGCAAAATATCATATGAGTAAAGAAATAAGACTCTATTTGCAAGAAAAAATGAAATTTCAATGGCAAAGAATTTCTAAAAATTTGATAACAGATGGGTGTATTGGAGTAACATACTGTGATAAGCTATTTGAAATATAAAAGAAAACAGCTCTTTTGAATGAGGCCAAAAAATAAAAAGAAAGACAGTCAGAATAGAACCCAATAGTAGAAGAATTCTTCAATTGGATTAATTCAACTTTTACTTTGCATAATATTGTCCAAGCAGTCAAAACCATTGACTATATTGAGAAAAAAATATAAAATATAAAAAGGAAAAAGACGAAGAAAAAACAAGGTAGATATAATTTTGTCATGTTAGATTTAATATAATTACCTTAGGAAAGGAACAAAGATGAACAAAACTGAAATACAAGAAAAAATAAATTACTGCTTAAACTGCAAAATAAAACCATGTTCAAAAAAAGGATGCCCATTAGGAAACGACATACCAACATTTATAAAACTAGCAAAAGAAGAGAAAATAGAAGAAGCATATGAAATAATATCAAAAACAAGTGTATTGCCAGGAATATGTGGAAGAATATGCCCACATATGAAACAATGTGAAGGAAGTTGTGTAAGAGGAATAAAAGGAAATCCAGTAGATATAGGAGCGATAGAAAGTTACATATTTGACACAGCAATGGAACAAGGATTAAGTCTAAAAAAGATATATAACAAATATCAAAATGAGGAGAATAAAGAGGAAAGAGAAACATTAAAAGACAAAAAAGTAGCAATAATAGGAGGAGGGCCAGCAGGATTAACATGTGCTACATTTTTAGCAAAAGAAGGAATAAAGGTTACAATATACGAAAAATATAACTCAGTTGGAGGAATTTTAGTACATGGAATTCCTGAATTTAGACTAGAAAAAAGCATAGTAGAAAAAAGTATAAAAAATATATTAGAATTAGGCATTAAAGTAGAATATAAAAAAGAACTAGGAAAAAATTTAGATTTAGAAGAACTTACACAAAAATATGATGCAATATTTTTATCTACAGGAGCAAACAAATCTGCCAAAATGGGAGTAGAAGGAGAAAATTTACAAGGTGTATATGGAGGAAATGAATTATTAGAAAAAGATATACATCCAGATTATAAAGAAAAAACAGTAGCAGTAATTGGTGGTGGAAATGTAGCCATGGATTGTGCTAGAACAATTCAAAGAAAAGGTGCAAAAGATGTATTTGTAATTTATAGGCGAGCAGAAGCACAGATGCCAGCAGAACAAAAGGAAATAGAAGAAGCAAAAAAAGAAGGAGTAAAATTCCTATTCCAAAACAACATTGCAAAAATAATAGGAAATGAACAAGTAGAACAAATTGAATTGATAAAAACTAAATTAATAAAAAAAGAAGGAGAAAAAAGAGAAGTACCTGTAAATATAGAAAATAGTAACTATATAATTGATGTAGATTATATAGTTATGGCATTAGGAGGGACTGTATCAGACGAAACTTTAACTTTAGGAGTTACTTTAAACAAATGGGGAAATATCTTAATTAATGAGCATTATCAAACTTCAAACAATAAAATTTTTGCTGGAGGAGACTTAGCTGGCACAAAAGGTACAGTAGCTTGGGCAGCAAAATCTGGAAGGGAAGCAGCAAAAAATATTAAAAAATTCTTGCTTTTTTAGAAAAAATTTTGTATAATATATAGATGTTGCCATGCAATATTGCTATATAGTTTTAATTAAATATTTATATTTTAGATAAAGAAGGTTGTGAAAGTTATGTTGTATAACTTTCCAACCTCATTTATGACTTTATAGTTAAAAAATAATTACGATTTTGGCTGCATTGACTTACATTTAAAATGCAATTACATACACATAGTATGTGACCGTGCCTTTTAAATGCAAGTTGACTTGCCAAAATTTAATTCTTTTCTAACTAAAATTAAAAATAAGGAAGGAGAAAAAATGGAAAAAGAAGAAAACATATTAGGAACAGAAAAAATAGGAAAATTAATAAGAAAATTTTCAATACCATGTATAATATCATTATTAGTAAATTCATTGTATAACATAATCGACCAAATATTTATTGGTTGGGGAGTAGGATACATAGGAAATGGAGCAACAAATGTAGTATTCCCATTAACAATGATAGGATTAGCATTATCATTAATGTTTGGAGATGGAGCATCAGCATATTTAAGCTTAAAACTTGGAGAAAAGAAAAAAGAAGAAGCAGCAAAAGGTGTAGGAAATGCAGTAGCAATATCATCAATAGTATCAATAATATTTTGTGCAATAACATTAATATTTTTACCACAACTATTAACAATGTTTGGATGCACAGAAACATTAAGAGAATATGCATTAAAATATGGTTCAATAATAGCAATAGGTTTACCATTTTCAATGATAGGAACAACATTAAACTCAATAATAAGAGCAGATGGTAGTCCAAAATATTCAATGACATCAATGCTTACAGGAGCAATATTAAATACAATATTAGATCCAATATTTATATTTGTATTTAAAATGGGAGTTGAAGGAGCAGCAATAGCTACAGTAATAAGCCAAATAGCAACATTTATATTAAATGTAATATACATTAAAAAATTCAAATCAATCAAAATAAGCAAAGAATCATTAAAATTAAAAGCAAGTATAGTAAAAAATGTTGCAATGCTAGGAATAAGCAGTTTTATTACACAAATGAGCATAGTATTTGTAATGGCGGCAGAAAACAATTTACTTGGAAAATATGGAATGGAATCAAAATTTGGTTCAGAAATACCAATTACAGTATTAGGAATAGTAATGAAAATAAGCCAAATATTAAACAGTATTATAATAGGAATAGCAGCAGGAGCTCAGCCAATATTTGGATATAACTATGGTGCTGGAAAATTTGATAGAGTTAAGAAAACTTTAAAAATAGTATTAGGAACAAGTGTTATAATAAGTACATTTGCATTTATATTATTCCAAGCAATACCAGATAAATTAATAGCAATATTTGGAAGCGGAGATGAAAATTACATAGAATTTGCATGTTTAACATTTAGAACATATTTAATGTTATGTATATGTAATGGAATACAAATACCATCAGGAATATTTTTCCAAGCAATTGGAAAGAGCATAAAAAGTGCTATATTATCAATATCAAGACAAATAGCATTTTTAATACCAGCAATGATAATATTTAGTCATTTCTTTGGGTTAAAAGGTGTATTATTTGCAGGACCATTTGCAGATGGATTAGCATTTATATTAGCTTCAATATTTTTAGTAAAAGAAGTAAAGAATTTAAAAACAGGAAATGCTAAACAAAAAGAATTAAAAGAAAACAATAATATAGAAGCAAAAATGGATAAACATGTAGTTATAACAATAGCAAGAGAATATGCTTCTGGTGGAAGATATGTTGGTAAACTAATTGCAGAAAAACTAGGTATAAAAGTATATGATAAAGAATTTATAATCAAAGTAGCAGAAGAAACAGGATTATCACAAGAATACATAGAAAACAATGAACAAAAAAGAGATGCCTTAGCAGCTTTAAACAGCGGATATTATTCAGGAACAAATAATAGTGATGAACTATTTATAAAAGAATCTGAAATGATAAAAGAAGTAGCGCAAAAAGAATCATGTGTAATAGTTGGAAGATGTGCAGACTACATTTTACAAGACAGAGATGATGTTATTAAAGTCTTTATTTATAGTGATATACCAAACAAAATAAAAAGAGCAACAACATATTACAATCTAGAACAAAAAAATGCTGAAAAAGAAATCAAAAGAATTGATAAGCTAAGAGCAAATCATTACAAATATTATACAGGAAAAGAATGGAACAATCATTCCAACTATGATATTTGCATTAATAGTGATGTTCTTGGAGTTGAGAAAACAGCAGATTTAATTTGTGAGTTAGTTAATGAAAAAGTAAGAGTATAGAATGATATAAATAGAGTGGTTAATATAAGTATAAAATACTTGTAAAAACTACTCTATTTTGGTAAATTTAGAAAAAATCTTTATTTTTATAATATAATATAATAAAATAGAATAGAAAGAGGGAGATAATAATGCTAAAGTAATAAATCCAGCACAATTTATTATGGAGGTGATTTAAAATGGCTGTAACAGTAAGAGAATTAGAAAAAATAAGAAGAGAAGGTTTAAAAGCTTTAAAAGATAAGTTATGAAAAACTTGTAAATGACAATATATTTGGATTTTAAACAAGCACAGAATATCAAGAATTGATAAAATTATTAATAGAAATAAGAACACCAAAATTATCAAAAGACGGATTTAAACCATCAATAATAACAGAAATAATGTCAAATAGTTTAAGAGGATTATCAGACGAAGATTTAAAAGCAGTATCAGAATCAATAGAAAATATGAACAAAACTAAAGAACAATTAGAAATGTTGGAAATAAGCAATAAGTCATTAAAACAGGTTATGACACCATATGATAATTATAATAAAAGAATGCTATATGATAAAGCTAAAAACTATGATTCAATACAAAAAAGATATATAAAAACACAGAAAGAAGCTAAAGAAGTAATAGACAAATTAAAAAAGGCAGAAGAAACATTAGAAGAACAAGAAAACAAAAAACAAGAGTTAGAAAAGGAATTACAAATAGCGAAATTTAAAGAAAAAGAACTAAAATCAAATGAATTATGGAAGAAAAAAGAAGAACAAGCAGAAATTGAAAAACAAATAGTAGAACTAAATGAAGAATTAAAACAAAAAGAAACACAAGAAGAATACAAAAAATCAATAATAAGAAAAAAAGAAAACAAAGAAAATTATGAAAATGAGCTAAACAATTTTTTTAAACAAATACTAGAAGAAAACAAAGAAACCACAATCTATAGTAAACTAAAAGAAATAATAGAAAGCAAAAATCATATATATTACAACCTAAAAAAATATTATAACAAAAATTATAAAGGACTATATAAAGAATTAAAAGATGCATGTAACGGAATAAATAATTTACCAATAGAAAAAACACGAATACCAGTATTTGCAAGCAATATAACAGGAAACCCACATGGCTTTGACAAAAATAGTACTTGCGGAAAAATATTTATAATGTTAATATGTTATATAGAAGAAACAAGATATCCAAAAAGTATTGAAGAACTAGCAGAAATATACTATAAACATAATCTGCTTATAGATGATGTATCAAATATGATATTGTGCAAAAATGCAATAGGATTTATAAAAAATGAAAAAAATGAATATATAGAACATCAAGGACTAAAAGAATTTGCAAAAAAAAATGAACCAATATATTTAAATTTATATAATTTATCAAATATTGCATATTTAGCAAAACCAACAAAATACAAAGAAATAATAGTTATGGAAAATCCAACAGTATTTATGGAAGTTGCTGAAAGATGTAACAAAAAAGATTTTCCATTAGTTTGCACATATGGTCAAGTAAAATTATCAGGGTTAATTTTATTAGACATGTATGTAAAACAAGGTTACAAAATATGTTATTCAGGAGACATAGATCCAGAAGGAATACAAATAGCAGACAAATTAAAAAGCAGATATAAAGAAAACTTAAAATTTATTGGATTTGATTTAGAAACATATAATAAAAACATGTCAAATGTAAAAATATCTGAAAGCAGATTGAAAAAATTAGATAATATATAATCATCAGAATTAAAAGAAATAAGTCTAAAAATTCAAAATACAAAAAAAGCTAGTTATGAAGAAGAAAACATAGGGAATATTGTTTCATATATTACGAAAGCTAAGTAGCTTTCATAATATATCAAATTACACTGCACAGAAATTTGCTTTGCAAATTTCGCGCACGAACAAAGACGCGGACTTTAAAATGCTCTAATAAGTGCCAATGTTATTAATGTCCGCTTTGGTTCTATATAAATAAATGAAAGGTGGAATGTTTATGAAAAAAACAATGAAAATAGTAGGAGTAATATTAATATTAGCAATCATAATTTGTGGAATAGTATTTGCAGTAAAAAACAAAAAACAAAGTGAAGAAGGAAAAGAAAGTCCAAAAGAACACTCATTTAACAGCAATAATGAAATAAAAACAGCATTAACATTAAAAGATGAGATACAAAATAACACAATATGGTGTGGCACATTCCAATTAATATGGAATGACTTAAAAAATGATTTAGCTAAACAAGACATAACATTTACTCCACAAAAACAAATAGTAAAAAATTTAAATGAAGAAACATTTACAACAAAAGATATATCAGAGCAATATTATTATAAAAAAGTAGGAACACCATCAATACAATTAAAAGAAGAAATAGAAAAAGCAATAAAAGAAAAATTTAATGAAAAAAGTGAAATATTAGATGGATTTGATTGGAACAAAAAAAGTAAAGAAGATTACTTTTTATATGTAATGCTAAAAAAAGAATTTCAATTTAAAAAAGAATTTGCAGAATTAGAAGATGGAAATTTTGGAAAATATGAAAATGTAAAATATTTTGGAATAAAAAAAGATAATAAAAATGCAGAATTAAGAAATCAAGTAGAAGTTTTATATTATAATTCAAAAGACGATTTTGCAATAAAATTACAAACGAAACAAGAGGATGAAGTAATTCTTTGCAAAAATCCAAATGGAAAAACATTTAGTGAAATATACCAAAATATAAAACAGCAAGAATCAAATTATGATGGAAATAAAGGATTAGAAGAAGAAGAAGAATTAAAAATTCCTAATATAAAAATAAATGAGAAAAAAGAAATAACAGAAGTTGAAAATGAACCATTTTTCTTTTCTAATGGTAACAGCTATATTATAGAAAAAGCATTACAAACTATAAAATTTGATTTAGACAAGAAAGGTGGAAAAATCAGAAGTGAAGCCGGAATGATGGTAGATAAAATGGCATTAATGCCTGAAGCGATTAGAGAATTTGCTATTGACAATACATTTGCAATATTCTTAAAAGAAGAAGGAAAAGATAATCCATATTTTGCAGCTAAAATTGAAGACATAACAAAATTTCAATAATAATAAAAAAGATTAGTTCGAATAGGAGGCTGCTGAAAAAGTAGCCCCAAAAGCTCTCAAAAAAATAGTGAATTGGAAAATAATTTTTCTAATTCACTATTTTTTTATTCAAATTAAAGAAATCACAAAATTTATGGATATATCTATCCATTATTTTGCATTTTTTCCTCATTTTATTTTTTACTTCAATTACACCTTTTTCTAATGCTATTTCTACTGTTTTAGTTCTTGCAATTAAATCTCTATCAGATAGTTTATAGTAATTTTCAAGTAGAAGATATTTAAACATTCTTATTACATCTTCTGCATTTCTTCCCATTGTTGATGAATATTTATCTTTTAATTCATCATAAACAAAAGAGAAATCAACCATATCTTTTAGTTGTCTCCAAAAATTATTTTTTATTAAAAAATTTAATAAAAAGTCTTGATATTTTAATAAAAAGTTTGTATAATGAATATAATAGTAGTAGATATTTAATATCTGCTATAATTAAAATGTGAGTCGCCACCCTATTGGCGAAATAAATGTATAGGTGAGAAAATGTGAGCCGCAACCCTGCTTGCGAGATATAAATGTGCAGGTGGAAAAATGTTAATTATAGTTAAATATGGGGTCTATAAAAGTAGATCCCATATTTTCGTAAAGAGGAGATGGAGCAAAAATGGTAATAGAAGATGGAAAATTTTACTTTATAAAAGATGAATTTTTTGATGTATTTAAAGATTATGGATTAATGGTTAATAAAGAAAATGGTAATAAGAGACCGTGTTATTTTTGTTTTAAAGATAGACAAAATAGCGAAATAATATGGTTTGTTCCAATTTCTACTAAATATGAAAAGTATGAAAAAATTTATGAAAAGAAAAAGGCAAAAAGTGGAAAAAAGTCAGTATATAATTTTGTTTTCGGAAGTGTTTTAGGAAAAAAGGCTGTTTTTTTAATACAAAATATATTTCCAACAACATTAGATTACATAGAAAAGAAATATACAAATTCTAATAGAGATGTTGAAATATCAGAAATTATAAAAGAACAGGTAATTACTAAAGCATTAAGAGTGGTTGATTTAGCAAAAGACGGTGTGCAAATACCATTTTATGATATAATTGAGATGAAGAAAATATTATTAAATAAGTAATATATAATTTCAAATGTTATTTGCTACCATGTTGGCGACAAAAGTAAAACTATTTCTAAAAACGGAAGTTATTGATTTATAGATAATTTTATGGTAAAATTATGTTATCTTAAATATGAGGAGGTATTTTTATCACAATATAATTATATTGTAATGAAACTAATAACTTAGTAAAATCACAAGGAGGTAAAGCAATGAAATTATTTATTAATTCAGGAGTTTGTGAACGGATATGGGAGGGAAATATAAAGACTAAACAGTCTTCAGGCAAATTACAATTATGTCTATCTATTCCCAATTATTTAGAAAAGGAGAAGAGACATGAAAACGTTGATTTTGTTTTTAATATTGAAGGAATAAGTAAAAAATCATTCGCGAGAGATCTTTTTTTTGAAAACATTTCTTTACGAAAAAAAAGTAAGAATTCCTACAGTATTAATTCTTCAAAGAAAATTCTAGAAGAACAATGTATGTATGCGTTAATTAGAAGTAATACTGTTGTTCCTGATGATGTTTTTATTCCATCTGCCATGAAAGATAATGTAAAAGTTCTTCGAAGAATACGTTTTATTGATTGTGAAGCTGATTATGGAAACTTTTTATCAAATGTGTACTTAATAAAAATTAATTTGGGGTGTAATGAAAGTATTCCTATTTATCTTACTTATAGTAACCCAAAATTTTTAGAAGAACACTATGTTTTCTACAAAACGAATGGGCATGATGAATATCAAATCCCTAAAAAATTAAAAACTTTCATACGTATTGATGAATATAATAAAAATCAATATATATCTTTATCAGAACTTTGTAACTAATTTACTATTAACCAAATTTTAAAGTTTTAAGAAGGTAGTTAAATGAACATTGAACTAGATGACTTAAAAAAGTAACATTCAGACAGGCAATACTTTAATTAGTATTGCCTTGTTTATGCTTTTGGGGATGTTTTTGGGGACGGACTCAAAAAACACCACATACATAATTAAAAAGTTCTAAAACCACCTAAAAGCGAATACTATTAAACAAAAGTATCGCATAGGGGGTTTTTCTGTATGGAGCAAAAATCATCAATAGAAGAACGTGCAGTAGAACTAGCACATTATATAATAGAATCCAAAGACACAGTAAGAGGTGCAGCAAAGAAGTATGGAATAAGCAAAAGTACAGTACACAAAGATGTATCTGAAAGATTAAAAAAGATAAATCCAGGATTAGCCAAAGAGGTAAGAGAAATATTAGAAGAAAACAAAGCAGAAAGACACATAAGAGGAGGTATGGCAACAAAACTAAAATACAGTCATATGAAAGAAAACAAAAAACTAAACAAATAAAAAAGCAAAAAAGACATACAGGGTTTCCTGTATGTCTATAAATTATACAACGACTGTATTCATTTGTGTGTTAACTGATGAATTTAAAATATGTTTTTTTCTTTTTGACTCCACTGGAGGAGGAATAAGAGGACTATAAGAAGTACCATCAAAAACTTCCACTTCAACGGTTCTAGTCAAAACATCAGTATAACTATAAGTTACATTACTATTATTTTCTTCATATCTAACAACAAAAATATTAGGATATGCTTTTTCAATTGTGGCTTCTTTAGCAAAGGCCTTACTTCTACCCAAAGACCCTTTAACAATTATCTTTTGACCCACTTTCTCAAAGATGTCAGTTTTAAGATTTGCTATATCTGATTTACAAATCATATCATCACCTACTCTCTCAAGATAGGTAAATTATAGCAGCTTTTACATAATATGTCAAAATAATAAAAATAATGTAAAAAAGCGGAAAACCTTTAACACCAAGGGTTATAAGAAACAAAAAACACAATATTACATTTATACAACAATTGTGTTACAAAAATATTACAATCTAATAAATAGTGAACTTTTTTTTCATTTTTCCATTAGAACCAATGCCATCAATTCCTTTTTTACCATCACGAATTTCAGAAGCAATATCATCCATAGTAATATATTTATAAGTTTCAGTAATAGCAACTTTTTCAGCAACCATAATAGGATCCAAAAAATCAATTAAAATTCTAGCAGGAGAAGAAGCAAAATTAGCACCTGCAGAAATAATAGCCTCAAAATAACTTTGACATGCTCCAGCGAAAATAACCGTATTTTTATTATTTTCAGAATCATATCTTCTAGCCTCTTTTACAGTTTCAATAAAATGTTTAGAATTTCTATAATTATAAATATCATAATAACCAACATTTCTTTTAATCATTCCATCATGCCCAGTAACAACTAAAATATCCGGATTATATACACTAAGTAAAGAATACACAACTTTAGGTTGCTTATATTCTGGAATATTTTTAACAACAGCATTTAAACCAAGCTTTCTATAATAGTAATAAGATTTATTAGAATATTGCTTATCACCATCTAAATGAAGAATTTTACCAGTAATAACTTTTTGTTTAATATCTCTATTTTTACTTAAAATGCCAATATTAAATTTATCCAAATTTCTAGAAGAAATACTATCATGTAAATTAGCATTTATTTTTTTATTAAAATCATCTAAAAATTTATTAACAGAACAAGTATCTAAAATTTCTAAATCATCCAAAGGACTATCTGCTTCAATCCTTTCTGTAATCCCATGTAAAATAGCAATCTTGCCATGTTTAGTTTTAGTAACTTTTACAATTTTAAATAATATATCTTTTTTATATGATTTTCTAACTACAATACAACCCTTTTTAATATGTTCCATTAAAAAATCAATCCTTTCTTAAATCAACCCTAAATAATATTAGGGCTAATATATTCTATGTAGAAAAATGTCGAAATGTGAAAAAGGTCAATAAATCAAATTGTATAAAATAAAACATAAAAGTTTTATTCTAAGAAAGTTCTCTGAACTTTCTAGAATAGAAAATATAACAAGGCACAGAAATTTGCTTTGCAAATTTCGCGCACGAACAAAGACACGGACTTTAAATGTTCTAATAAGTGCCAAAGTTATTAATGTCCGCTTTTGTTCTATTCTAGGAAAGTTCTCCGAACTTTCTAGAATAGAACATATAACAATGCACAGAAATTTGCTTTGCAAATTTCGCGCACGAACAAAGACGCGGACTTTAAAATGTTCTAATAAGTGCAAATGTTATTAATGTCCGCTTTTGTTCTAAAATAAAATCAAAAACATATAAATGTATAAAGTAAAACAAAGAGGTATAACTGCCTCAGGAAAGGATGATGTAAAAAATGGTAGATATAGCTAAAGAGAATTTATGCATAAATAAATTAATATCAGAAAAAACAGAAATTATATTTGTAGAAGGAGATATAATTATTCCAGATTCCAAACCAGATGTTTTAAATACAATTAGTACAAGTGGTATTGCATGTATATATAAAAAAGAAATACAAGAAGGAAAAATAAGATTTGATGGAAGTATTCAAACATATATAATGTATGTACCAGAAGGAAAAGAAGAAGGAATAAGAGGATTAACTACAACATTAGATTTTTCAGAAAGCATAGAAATGGAAGGGATAACATCAGAAATGCAAGCAACACTAAAAACAAGTGTAAAAAGTGTTGAAGCAAAAGTTATAAATGACAGAAAAATAGGAATAAAAGTAGCATTAGAAGTATCTGCAAAAGTATATTCAAAAGACGAAAAAGAAGTTGTAAATGATGTAACAAATGATGAAGGAATGCAAATTTTAAAAACATCATTAACAGTAAATTCATTATTAGGAACAGGAACGACAAAAATAAATGCAAAAGATACTGTACAAATAGACACAATAGATCAACTAGCAGAAATACTAAAAGTATCTGCAAACATAACAAACAAAGACATAAAAATCAGTTACAACAAAGTACTAACAAAAGCAGAAGCAGAAATAAAAATAATGTATCTAACAGAAGACAACAGAATAAATCATATAAATCCTAAAATAGCAATAGTAGGATTTATAGATATACCAGATGTTTCGGAAAACAATACATGTGAGGTAAACTACGAATTAAGAAACATCATAATAAAACCACAGCCTCAAGAAGAACATTCAATCTATGTAGAATTAGAATATGAAGTAAGTTGTAATGTGTATGAAGAAAAAGATATGAATTTAATACAAGACATGTATAGACCAGATATAAATCTAAAAATAGAAAGAATGAAAATTGCAACAATAAGTGACAAAAAAGTAATAAAACAAACAAAAACAGTACAAGAAAAAATCAATTTAAATGATATAGAAGGAAAGAATTTAATAGATGTAGAATCATCTGTACAAATTCAAAAAGAAACAAAAATAAATACAAAAATATTATATGAAATGGAACTAAAAATGAATTTTATGTTTTTATCACAAACCATGCAAATTACTACACAAACAGCAACAATTCCATTTGAATATGTTATTGACAATTTAGAAAGAGGGGAAAGCTTAAATACAAGAAACGAAATTGAAATATTATCACAAGATTTTGTAATACAAGATGGAGGAAATATAAGCTGCAATATAAATGTTAACATAGAAACAAATATGTATAGAAACAATAATACAAATTTAATAAACAGTGTTGAAGAAGATGGGGAAAGAGAAGAAGAAGATTATAGTATAATAATTTATATAGTAAAAAAAGGAGATACATTATGGAATATTGCAAAAGAGTTTGGAAGTACTGTTGATGATATTGTAAAAGCAAATGCTATAGAAAATCCAGATGTAATTCAAATAGGAGAAAAATTATATATTCCTAAATTTGTAAGAATGCCATCAAATCGATATGCATGATAAAAACAAAGTAAAAATTTATTCAAGGCCACGAATACACATACCAAAAATAAAAATAGGAAATAGAAAACAAATAAACATTGAGCCGAAAAATAAAGAAAAAATAGTAAAAATATTTTTTGTAATAGTAATAGCTGTTTCAACAGTTAAATTAGTTTTAGATGCAGTAATGCCAATATTTGATGAACTATGTGCAGATAAAGCAAAATCTATTGCAACAATTGTTGCAAATGACCAAGCAACAGAAGTCATGAAAGACCACACTTATGATGAGCTCTTTACTATAGAAAAAGATAGTGAAGGAAACATAATAATGATAAAATCAAATATAGTAAAAATAAATGAAATAATATCAGATGTTCCAAATAAAATACAAGAGGAAATAGATAAAAGGGGTAGAGAAAATATAGAAATTGCATTAGGAAGTTTTACAGGTATACGAATATTATCAGGAATTGGACCTCGGAATAAAAATAGTTATTTCGTCAATAGGTAATGTAGAGACTGATTTAAGGAGTGAGTTTACAGCACAGGGAATAAATCAGACTTTGCATAGAGTGTATTTACAAATAAAATGTGAAGTAAAAATTTTGACTCCTTTTAATACAATAACTCAAAGTATTAATAATCAAGTGTTACTTCTTGAAAATGTTATTGTTGGTCATGTTCCTAATACCTATTACAATTTAGAGGGAATTGATAAAAGTGATGCTATGAAATTAATTGAATAATATTAAGAAATACTAGAGTAAATAAACTCTAGTATTATTTATATCCTAGGAAAGTTCTTCGAATTTTCTAGGATATAAATAATAACAATGCACAGAAATTTGCTTTGCAAATTTCGCGCACGAACAAAGACGCGGACTTTAAAATGTTCTAATAAGTGCCAATGTTTGTTCTGTCTACTTTTGATTTTTAATTGACAGAAAAAAATAATATGTATATAATAACTAAAAAAGAAATAGCAGATTTGAAAAATAATTACAATTTTGACTACGTTAACTTTCATTTAAAACTTAGGTTACATACGCAGAGTATGTGCTATTGCCTTTTAAATAAAAGTTGTCTTGTCAAAAATTAATTCTTTGCATAATTAAAATATTTTTTAGAAAAGGAGAAAACGAAAAATGGAAGAAACAATAAAAGAATTTTTAATATTTATAAAAAAACAATATGAAAGAACAAAAGAATTTGAAGATAAGTGTATCGAAAAAATAAACAAAATAAACTCAAAGTACAACTTATCAATTGATTTAAATTTACATTCAGCAAGAAATCAATCAAATTGGACATTAAAACAAAAACTAAATATAATGTTAAAAAATAATATATATGAATTACACTATAGTAGTAATGCAAGAACTGCAGGATATTATTTAATGATAAGTGATTTATTTGATGAAAAGTCAAAACTATATATATCACAAGGAATGAACTTTTTTGATGGAGCACCTACCAAAAATGGAATAAAATATGATAAAAATAATTTTGAACTAAAAAGAATGTTGGATAATTTTTTATATACACAGCTAAATATAGGAGAAAAACAATATAAAACAATAGATTTTATTCAAGGAAAAGAAGAATACGAATTTGAAATAGAAAATGTTGATGAAAAAGAACTAGAAGATGTGATACAATATTTAAACGAAAAAATAAAAAAATATCCAGTTATAATGAAAAAATTTTTAAATGAACACCAAGAAGAAGCGGATCAAATGAGAAAATTTGAAATAAAACAAAAAACACAACGAAGGTTATTTGCAACATTTAACAGAACATATTTATTAAACCAAAATATCAAACCAGATGGATTTGAAAGCAACAATATAGTAATTGAAAATACAAAAGAAGAATCAAATAAGCAACTTGCAGAAAATGCAAAAGCACATAGAGGAGAATCAGTAATATATTATGGAATCCCAGGTTCAGGAAAAAGTTACTATATAAAAAATAAAATATTAAATGGAGTACCAGAAGAAAACTTTGAAAGAGTAACCTTTTATCCAGAATACACATATTACGATTTTGTAGGACAAAAATTACCAAAAGATGATGGAACAGGCTTACAATTTGAGGCAGGTCCATTTACAAGAATATTAGAGAAAGCTTTGAAAAATAGACAAGAACACTATTATTTAATAATAGAAGAAATGAATAGAGGAAATGCCCAAGCAATATTTGGAGATATATTCCAATTATTAGACAGAGATATTGATGGAAACAGTGTATATGCCACAACAAATTATGTGGTATCACAATATTTAAAAAGTAAAGAAATAAATTTAAAAGAGAATAAAGTAATAATACCAAGTAACATAACAATTATAGCAACAATAAACACATCAGACCAAAATGTATTTAATTTAGATACAGCATTTGGAAGGAGATGGCAATATGAAATATTTGGAGAAGAACAAACAAAAGGAACAAATAACATATATTCTAAAGGAAAAATCATAGGAATAGAAGGATTTACTTGGAATGAAATCAGAGAAAAAATTAATGAGAAAATACTAAAATCAGAAGAAATATTTAATGCAGAAGACAAAAGAATGGGATTATATTATATTGACAAAGAATGCCTAAGTGAAGGTGAAGAAACAGAAGAATTAAAAGCAATAAGCAGAAAAAAATTTGCAAATAAAATTTTTAGATATTTATGGACAGATGTTTTTAAAAATGATAGAGAAGCAATATTTTATACAGAAAAATATAGCACATTAGAAAAAATTATCATTGATTTCACAAATGGAAAAGCAATAGAGCAAATTATAAAAATAAGGATGGAAAATATAGATGAATGAGATAGAAGTTAGATATTTTGTAAATGAAAGTGCTGAATATAATGTTGGACTTGAAGTCAAAATTGGAGAAAAGAAAAATGTATTAGAAGTACATTTACCAATAGGATATTCAAAAGAAGAAATATCTAATCAGGACATAAAGAAAATACTAAAATTAATAGCAAAACAAGAAAACAGAGATATAGAAAAACAAAAAAAGCAAAACATGTTTCCAATATTAATAGCAGAAAAAATCATTCAAAATTTCCTACAATATGGATTATATAAAGAAAAAGAAGAAGTAGTGGATCTACATAGTAAAGGAAAAATAAATTGGAAAAAAACAATAAATTATAAACAACCATTTTTAAATAATAAAATAATATATTCAAATATATTTAGAAAACATACAAACTATTTTATAGAAGGACAAGTTCAAGAAATACAAAAATGGTGTTTAAGTTATATATCAAAAATTGTAGGTATATTTTTCTCATTTAAATATCCAAATGTTAATTTGAACTATGGAAAAAAACAAATGATATCAATATTAGAAAAAGCTTTATCACAAACTAATCAAGATGAACAGCTAGAAACATTAAAATTATTAAAAGATTTTATAAAACAAGTAAATTTCTTGGAAGTAGAGGAAAATCATACAGGAATTAAAAGCCGTAGATTTGAGTATGTGTGGCAAGATTTAATAGATACAATTGGAATTGAAGATAAATATAAATATTTGCCACAGGCTCAATACTATGATTTAGATGGCAAGCCATTTAATTATAGTGTAAAACCACTTTTGCCTGATACAATAGTTGAGGGGCAAAATGGAAAAATATATGTATTAGATGCAAAATATTATAGAATAGGCCATTTACCAGATCAATACAATATATTTAAACAAGTTAGATATGGGGAATATGTAAATATTGTTTCTGGAAGAAAAGATATAATAAATGCTTTTGTTTTACCAGCAAATTTAGGACCTAATAATATAGCTGTAAAAGGTTATGCAAAACTTGAGAAAAGTAATTCTAATAATGATTATGAAAAAATATTGGTTTGCTATGTTGATACAAAATCTTTGATTTCAGAGCCAGAAGCGGTTATGCAAAAAGTTCTAGAAAAATTGGATGTTTTTGGATAAAAGGAATATATCAAAGTAGATATATTGAAAATAAAAACCTCAGAATTGAATGTTCTGAGGTTGATTGCTTTTGAATGAAAAGCATATTATCTTTTACTAAATTGTGGTGCTTTACGAGCTTTTTTAAGACCGTATTTTTTTCTTTCTTTCATACGAGAATCTCTTGTTAAGAATCCGTTTGATTTTAAAGCAGGTCTGTATTCAATATTAGCTTCATTTAAAGCTCTTGCAATACCATGACGAATAGCTCCAGCTTGACCTGTAAATCCGCCACCTTTTACAGTACAAATTACATCATATTTAGCTGCTGTATTTGTAACAGTTAAAGGTTGTCTAACTATAACTTTTAAAGTTTCTAATCCGAAAAATTCATCAATATCTTTTCCGTTTATTGTGATTTTTCCAGAACCTTCTACTAATCTAACTCTTGCTACAGAAGATTTTCTTCTACCTGTACCATAATAAAAAATATTTTCTGTTTTAGCCATTTTTATTTAACCTCCCATACTTCTGGTTTTTGTGCTTGGTTTTCATGTTCACTACCAGCATAAACTCTTAATTTTTTAAGTTGAGCTCTACCTAAAGAGTTGTGTGGTAACATACCTTTAACAGCTAACATCATAGCTTTTTCAGGAGTTTTTTCTAACATAACTTTAGCTGGAACTTCTTTCATTCCACCAATATATCCTGAATGATGTCTGTAAATTTTTTGGTCCATTTTATTTCCTGTTAATTTTACATCTTTGCAATTGATTATGATAACATGATCACCTGTATCAATGTTTGGTGTAAATGTTGGTTTGTGTTTTCCTCTTAATAATTTAGCAGCTTCTGTAGCAACTCTACCTAATGGTTTTTCAGCTGCATCAATAATATACCATTTGCTTTCTACTTCGCCTTTTTTAGCGCTATATGTTGTATTATTCATGATTGATAATACCCTCCTATTTATTTTAAATTTTATATGAACTTATTGCCAAAGTTACCGGGGAGAAACTTATGGTTTTAAGTTTCAAACTATTTTATGCTTACCTATTTTATTACAAAAATAGCCATTTGTCAATATTTTTTTGAAAAATTGATAAAAACTATTGATAAAAAAATTTTTTGAATTTATAATATAAAAAATACTATTAAAAGAAAAAACATGCATAAAATTAATAGTAGTAAAAGTAAATCACACAAAAAGGAGGGAGTAAATGACTAAAGCCAAAAATAGAGAAGCAAAAAGAACAAATAAACAAGGATTTTTACAAGGAGTAGTAACTCTAATGTTCTCACAAATACTAATAAAATTATTAGGAATGGTATACACACTTTATTTAACAAACAGAGAAGGCTTTGGGGACAAAGGGAATGGAATAGTATCAAGTAGTTATCAAATATATGCAATGCTATTAACAATATCATCAATAGGAGTACCAAATGCAATATCAAAACTCGTATCAGAAAAAGTAGCAATAGGGGACCATAGAGGAGCATATAGAATATTTAAAGTAGCATTTGCAACATTTGCAGTAATAGGATTAGTAGGAAGTTTACTACTATTTTTAGGAGCACATGTAATTGCACATAACTGGTTACAAATACCAGAAGCAGAAATGACATTAGTAGCATTATCACCAGCAATATTTTTTGTAGCAATAGCATCTGTTATGAGAGGATATTTTAATGGTAGACAAGAATTAAAAGCTACAGCAAGATCACAAACATTAGAACAAGTATTTAAAACAGTTTTAACAATAATTATAGTTGAAATAGTTGCAATAATATCACATGTTTCGACAGAATGGATGGCTGCAGGAGCAACACTTGCAACAACACTTGCAACATTTGCAGGATTCGGATATTTATATATGTATTATCAAACAGAAAAAAGGGAACGAGCAAGAGAAATAAGGTCAACAGTAAATTATAAATATGAAAGAGTAAAAAGCATAATAAAAAAAGTATTATTAGTATCAACACCAATAGCCTTAACTGCAATAATGTCATCATTAAATAAAAACATAGATTCATTTACAGTAGTAAGAAGTCTAAAACAATTTATGACAGAAGATGAAGCCTTAGCACAATATGGAATATTAGGTGGTAAAGTTGATATGCTTACAAGTTTACCACTTTCAATAAATGTAGCATTTTCTACAGCATTAGTACCAGCAATATCAGCTGCAAAAGCAAGAAAAGACAAAAAAACAATAACAGAAAAAACATCATTTTCATTATTAATATCAATGTTAATAGGATTACCATGTACTGTTGGAATGTTTATATTTGCAGGACCAATTCTAAACTTATTATTTCCAAATGCAAGCGCAGGTGAAACAATATTACAAATAAGTTCATTAACAATAATATTTACAATATTAGATCAAACAATAAATGGAGCATTACAAGGATATGGAAAACTAATGATACCAACAGTAGCTTTTGGATGCCGGAGTACTTGCAAAACTGGTCCTAAACTTGATTTTAGTGCCAAATCCAGCATTTGGAGCATGTGGAGCTGCATGGGCATCAGTTGTTTGCCATGTTATAGCTTTTACAATAGCAAGTACAGCATTAAGAAAAAATATAAAACTTAATTTACCAATTTCAAAAATTTTAATAAAACCACTAATTGCTGTAGCAATAATGGGAATATGTTCATATTTTACATATTCTGCATTAATTGGTATAATTGCGAAAAAAATGGCTACAATAATAGCAATAGTAGTTGCAGTAATAATTTATGGTTTAGCAATAGTAGCTTTAAAAGTATTTTCAAAAGAAGAAATTTTACAACTACCTAGTGGTAACAGGATTTACGGATTATTAAAAAAATTGAAAATTTACTAAAAGCATATAGCTAAATAAATTGTATTGCAATAGAACAAAAGCGGACATTAATAACATTAGCACTTATTAGAACATTTTAAAGTCCGCGTATTTGTTCGTGTGCGAAATTTGCTTTAGCAAATTTCTGTGCATTGTTATTTTTTATTCTAGGAAGTTCGGAGAACTTTCCTAGAATAGAACAAAAGCGGACATTAATAACATTAGCACTTATTAGAACATTTTAAAGTCCGCGTATTTGTTCTAGCCAAAAGTAGCAAAAAAGCTTAAAATTAAAGAAATTTCAAAAAAATAAAAAAAAAAAGAAGGATTTAATCGAAATATGGCGAATAATTCTAAGTAGTACAGTTATTGCTAGGTTCAGGCGATAAAAGTACATAACATTTAATCTTATAGGAGGTAATTTAAATGAACAAAGCTGATTTAATCGCAGCAATAGCTGCAAAAACAGGAGACACAAAAAAAGTAGCTGAAGCATCAGTTAATGCATTTGTTGATGTTGTAACAGAAACATTAAAAAAAGGAGACAAAGTTCAATTAGTTGGTTTTGGATCTTTCGAAGTTAGAAAAAGAGCTGCTAGAAAAGGTAGAAATCCTCAAACTAAAGAAGAAATCAAAATACCTGCATCAAAAGCTCCAGTATTCAAAGCTGGTAAAGCATTAAAAGATTTAGTAAACAAAAAATAAGAAAATAAATAACATATAAATATATGAAGAGGGCTTTCTTTTAAGAGAACCCTCTTTTTTGGGTAATGCTTTTGGGGACGGAGGCTGATGCTTTTGGGGACGGAGGAATAAAAACATTGCCTTTAGGTAATGTTTTTTTGCTCCGTCCCCAAAAGCATCAGCCTCCGTCCCCAAAAGCATCAGCTCTGTCCCAAAAAACACTATTTAGTAATAGAAATATGCACATCGTGCAATTGATCACGCCTAACAACTCCAGGAGCGCCCATCATTAAATCTTCAGCCTTACTATTAAGAGGAAAAGCAATAACTTCTCTAATAGTATCAGAATCAGATAAAAGCATAAGCATTCTATCAATACCAGGAGCAATTCCGGCATGAGGAGGTGCACCAAATTGAAAAGCTGTATATAAAGCACCAAATTTAGTCTTAACTTCTTCTTCAGTATAACCAGCCATAGTAAAAGCCTTGACCATAATATCAATATCATGATTACGAACAGCACCAGAAGATAATTCAATACCATTGCAAACAATATCATATTGATAAGCTAAAATATCCAAAGGATTTTGATTTTCCAACGCATCCAAACCACCTTGTGGCATAGAAAAAGGATTATGGCTAAAAGCAAGATTATCATGTTCATCTAACTCAAACATAGGAAAATCAATTATCCAACAAAATTGAAAAACATCATTATCAATTAAATCTAATCTTCTACCTAACTCCATTCTTATTTGACCAGCAAGTTCTGTGGCTCTATTTTCATTATCAGCAATAAAGAAAATAGTATCATTTTTGTGTAAATCAGCTAAATCAATTAAAGTACTTTTTAAATCATCAGGTATAAATTTATCAATAGGACCTTTAAAACTCATATCATCTTGAATCTCTAAATATCCTAAACCAGCCATACCAATAGACATTGCATAATCTAGCATTTTTTCATGAAATCCTTTAGACATATGACCTTCAACTTTTATAGCCCTAACGGTTCTATTAATAAAAGGTTTAAAAGTACATTTTTTAAAGAAATCAGATAAATCTATAATATATAAAGGATTTCTTAAATCAGGCTTATCAGAACCATATTTTAACATTGCATCTTTATATGTGATCCTTGGAAATGGAAAATTAGCAATTTTTTTATCAGAGAATTTTTTAAAAGTGTTGTACATAACAGGTTCCATTACATTAAATACATCTTCTTGAGTAGCAAAACTCATTTCCATATCTAATTGATAAAATTCACCTGGAGCCCTATCTGCACGAGCATCTTCATCTCTAAAACATGGAGCAACTTGAAAATATTTATCTATACCAGAAACCATTAACAATTGTTTAAACTGTTGAGGTGCTTGTGGTAAAGCATAAAATTTACCAGGATGTAATCTACTAGGTACAAGGTAATCTCTAGCACCTTCTGGAGAAGAACTTGTCAATATTGGAGTTTGAACTTCCAAAAATCCTTGTTCAATCATTTGATTTCTTAAATATTGAATAACTTTACTACGTAAAATAAGATTATTTTTTAATCTATCATTTCTCAAATCTAAGTAACGATATTGCAAGCGTAAATCTTCTCTAATATCTTGTTTTGTATTAATTTCAAAAGGCAAATTTTTTGTTCTTTTTCCTAAAACAGTAATTTCTTCAATTCTGATTTCAACTAAACCTGTTTTTAACTTTGGATTTATAGTTTCCTCATCACGTTTTTTTACTTCACCATAAACAGTAACAGTAGACTCTAATGGAATATGTGAAGCAAAATCAACATCTTCAGCTTTTCCTGAAGTTACAACTTGTGTAACTCCATACATATCTCTAATGTCTAAAAAAACTAAACCTCCTAAATCACGAATAGTTTGAACCCAACCTGATATTTTAACTTTTTTCCCTATATCAGAAAGGCTAATTTCATCACATTTGTGTGTTCTGTAATCATTCATTATTACACCATTCCTTTCCCGAGGCACAATCAATTGAAAAAATAAATTAAAAAATAATCTTTTCAAAAATAGCCTCATTATTGAACGTCAAAAAAACGCCCAATGCATCTATATGCAGGGACGAAATAATTCCGCGGTACCACCCAGCTTGAAAATATAAAAAACATATATTTTCCACTTTATTAAATATGCTCCAATGTGTTTCACAAATTAGGTTGACCTTAAAGGGCTTACAGCCGGTGACCCTTATTCTCTAAAAGTGATTTCTAATTGTTTTGCATTGTACAAACGCATTTTCATTTTTATTGTTTACTATTTTACATACTTTATTCGTATTTGTCAAGAAAAAATTAAAAAGTTTACTTGTAATTTTCAAAAAACCGTTATATAATATGGAAAATTAAAAATAGGAGATGATTACATGAAAGTAAGCAAAGAAGAGATATTACACATAGCAAAACTAGCAGACCTAACATTAAATGACAATGAAGTAGAAACATATTTAGAACATCTACAAGACATACTAGAATTTGCAAACACAGTAAACAATGCACCAGTAGAGGGGCTAGATATAACAATAGGAGCAAATGAAGCAAAAAATGTATTCAGAAAAGACGAAGTAAAAATATTTGAAGATAGAGAAGCACTATTACAAAACGCACCAGAAAAAGAGCAAAACATGTTCAAAATACCAAAAGTAATAAACTAATTAAAAATCAATAATTATAGGAAGAACGGCAAAAATACACTATAATAAAAAATGAACACCAATAGAAAGGAAGATGAAAATGGAAATCACAGAATTAACAGTTCATGAATTAATTGAAAAATTAAAAAATAAAGAGCTAACATCAACAGAAATAACACAAAGTTATATAGACAGAATAAAAGAAAAAGAACCAGAAGTACAAGCATTTGTAACAACATTAGAAGATGAAGCAATAAAACAAGCAAAAGAAATAGACGAAAAAAGAGCAACAGGAGAAATAGAAAATAACTTAGCAGGAATACCAATAGGAATAAAAGACAATATGTGTACAAAAGGAATAAAAACAACATGTAGTTCACACATGTTAGAAAACTTTGTATCACCATATGATGCAACAGTAGTAGAAAAACTAAAATCAGAAAATCTAATAGACTTAGGAAAATTAAATATGGACGAATTTGCAATGGGAGGATCAACAGAATATTCATATTTCCATAAAACATATAATCCATGGAATTTAAACAAAGTACCAGGAGGTTCATCAGGAGGAAGTGCAGCAGCAGTAGCAGCAAACATGGTACCATGGGCATTAGGAAGTGACACAGGAGGATCAATAAGACAACCATCAAGTTTTTGTGGAGTAGTAGGATTAAAACCAACATATGGGCTAATATCACGTTATGGACTAGTAGCATTTGCATCATCATTAGACCAAATAGGACCAATAACAAAAGATGTAGAAGATTCAGCAATACTATTAAATCTAATAGCAGGACATGACGAAAAAGACACAACATCAGCAGACATAGCCAAAAAAGATTATACAAAAAATCTAAAAAATGATGTAAAAGGAAAGAAAATAGGAGTACCAAAAGAATTTTTTGGAGAAGGAATAAATGCAGAAGTAAAAGAAAAATTACAAGAAGCAATAGAAACATACAAAGAATTAGGAGCAGAAGTAGAAGAATTTTCATTAGACATAGCAAAATACTCATTAGCAACATATTATATAATCGCATGTGCAGAAGCAAGCTCAAACTTAGGAAGATTTGACGGAATACGTTATGGATACAGAACACCAGAATTTTCAAACCTAAAAGAATTATACAAAAAATCAAGAAGTGAAGGATTTGGATCAGAAGTAAAAAGAAGAATAATATTAGGAACATATGTATTATCATCAGGATATTATGATGCATATTACAAAAAAGCACAACAAGTACGTACATTAGTAATGAATGAATTCCAAAAAGCATTTGAAAAATATGATGTAATATTAACACCAACATCACCAACAGTAGCATTTGACATAGGATCAAAATCAAACAATCCATTAGAAATGTATTTAGCAGACATATGCACAGTATCTGTAAATATAGCAGGATTACCAGGAATTTCTATTCCATGTGGAGTTGACAAAGAAGGAATGCCAGTTGGAATGCAATTAATAGGAAACAAATTCGAAGAAGAAAAATTATTAAATATAGCATATATATTTGAACAAAAAACAAAGTTCAGAGAAAAATATGCACCAAAATTCACAAAATAAAAATCCAATAGAAAAATTTAAAGCCACAAAAGAATTTAATAATGTTTGTGACTTTGAAGTAAAGCAATGAAAATATTTTGAAAGTATCTTTTTTGAAAAACAGGAAAGGAATGAAAAAAATGAATGATTATGAAGTAGTAATAGGGCTAGAAGTTCATGCAGAACTATCAACAAAAACAAAAATATTCTGTTCATGTCCAACAAGTTTTGGGGCAGAACCAAACACACACGTATGTCCTATATGTATGGCAATGCCAGGAACATTACCAGTATTAAACGAAAAAGTAGTAGAATATGCAGTAAAAGCAGGACTAGCAACAAACTGTGAAATATCAAGAAATAGCAAAAATGACAGAAAAAACTATTTTTATCCAGACTTACCAAAATCATATCAAATATCACAATTTGACAAACCACTATGTGAGCATGGATATATAGAAATAGACACAGAAGAAGGAAAAAAGAAAATAAGATTATTAAGAATCCATATAGAAGAAGATGCAGGAAAATTAAATCATGACGAATTTGCAGGAGGAAGTTTAGTAGACCTAAACAGAGCAGGAGTACCATTAATAGAAATGGTATCAGAGCCAGATTTAAGAAGTGCAGAAGAAGTAGAAAAATACTTGAAAAAACTAAAATCAATACTAGAATATATAGAAGTATCAGACTGCAAAATGCAAGAAGGATCATTACGTGCAGATGTCAATGTATCAGTACGTAAAAAAGGAGACACAAAATTAGGAACACGTACAGAAATGAAAAACATGAACTCATTTAGAAGCATAACAAGAGCAATAGAATATGAAGTACAAAGACAAATAGATGTAATAGAAGAAGGCGGAAAAGTAGAGCAAGAAACATTAAGATGGGACGAAGTATCAGGAAAAACATTTTCAATGAGAGACAAAGAAGACGCACAAGATTATAGATATTTTCCAGACCCAGATTTAGTAGCAATAAAATTATCAGAAGAATATATAGAAAATATCAAAAAATCATTACCAGAACTACCAGAAAGCAGAAAAGAACGCTATATGAACGAATACAACTTATCAGAAAAAGACGCAAACATAATAACATCATCAAAATATTTATCAGATCTATTTGAAAAAGCTACAGCAATATGTAACAACGCAAAAGCAGTAAACAACTGGATAATTTCAGATATATCAAGAATACTAAATGAAACAGAAATGGAACCAATACAAATACCATTTGACCACACCCAACTAGCAAAACTAGTAATGTTAATAGACAAAGGAACAATAAGCTCAAGCATAGCTAAAAAAGTATTAGTAGAATTATTTGAAAATCCAAGAGATCCAGAAGAAATAATAAAAGAAAAAGGCTGGATTCAAATATCAGATGAAGGAGCAATAAAAGAAGTAGTACTAAAAATATTAGAAGAAAATCCACAATCAATTGCAGATTACAAAGCAGGAAAAGACAGAGCTTTAGGATTTTTAGTAGGACAAGCTATGAAACAAACAAAAGGTAAGGCAAATCCTAAAATGTTAAATGAAATGTTTTTAGAAGAATTAAAAAAATAACTGCTGATTTAGGGACGGCGATGATTTGGGGACGGAGCAAAAATCATCGCCGTCCCCAAATCATCGGTTGCTACGCCTCCAAATCAGCACTCAAATCAACCTTTTTTTCAAAGAATCTACTACAATACCACAAACTAAAAACTCAACAGAAAATAATAAACTCATTTGAAAAAGCATAATACCAATATAAAAAACTAAAGGAACAGAAAACCAAAAAATATATGTAATTAAAAGAAATAAAGAAAATAAACAAAGGAAAGTACAAAATTTGAATCCATTTTTTATTATGACTTTAGTCTTAACATCCAAATTATTTAATATATCTTTTATTTTATTTTTCATAAGCATCACCTAAATTAATATTAGCATAAGCTAAAAGTCAAAGCAATGGAAGTTTTATCCTAATGAGTTGTTTTGTGGTGACTGACAAAAAATACTGCTAATGTAATGTTTTTATTCTTACGTTACAAAAAATATCACACATAAAAAATGTGAAACAAAAAATAAAAAATATACAAAAAAAGTTTCACATTTTAAAAACATCAAAAATTACAAAATTCTATTTTCAACATAACATGCATATATATAACTTGGATTTTCATAATACATACTACTATTATAATTATCTATCTTCTCAATAATCCAAGATGACAGTACTTTCATTAAAGTATCTATATATTGATTTTCATTATTATTTACCATTATTATTAATCTTTGATATATTCTTCCAAGCTCCCAAATAGAAGGAACTCTATATTTGCAATCAGATACTATATCATAATTTCCAAACTTAATATTAAATTTTTCAATTATTTCATCAGACACTTTATCAATATTTTCAGAATGATATACCTCAGCAAGTTTATATATTTTTTCGATACGTTGTTTTCCAAGAGTTTCAACTATATATTTTTTTGTATTTTTAGTTTTTCTAGCAATATATTCAATAAAACTACAAACAAAAAATAAATCATTCTCTTCTTGTTTTTCTCCCATAATCTTTATAACTCCTTTGAATCTATAAATTTTATTTTTTAAATCTTATATAACATATAAATAATTTGTCAATATTAATTAAAAGAAAAAATAAAATTATAACCTAAAATATAAATATTGTTATACCAATAAATACAATGTAAAAAGCAAAACAAAGATTTACCAAAAACTGTAAAAAGCCAACAAGCCGTAAGAAAAAATGCAAAAAAGGGATTGACAAAAATATAAACAAAATGTAAAATAAACGCATAACGTATCTACTAGAGATACAAAACACATATTGAAAAGAAAAAAACAGCAAAGGAAAAGGCTAGATAGCATGAACATTGAAAATCGAATATAAAAGTTTAGAGTTTTATAACTTTATTGGAAAAAAAGTTTATGCTATAAAAAATAGCCTAAGAGACAAAAAGAAAAAAGCACATAAGCTATATAAGAAAAAAATAGCAAAAAAGGTATATAAAAAAAATATGTGTAAATAATAACAAAAGAAATAAGAGATAAAGAAAAAAATATAAAAAACTTTATCTAAAACAGAGAAAGGGAGGATAACAGATGAAGATAAAAGACAGAATAAAAATGAAAACAAAAAGCAATAAAGGTATAACTCTAATTGCACTTGTCATCACAATCATTGTACTTCTAATACTTGCTGGAGTAACAATTGCAGCATTAAGTGGAGATAATGGAATATTAAAAAGAGCAGCAGAAGCAAAAGAACAAACAAATCAAAAAAATGATGAAGAAACAGAGAAATTAGCAGGATATGAAAGTACAATAGACCAATATGCAGATGGAACAACAGGTGGAGGTTCAGGAAATGGTGGCTCTGGAGGAGGAACAAGTTCAAACTTTACTAATATAAATAAATCAGATACAAATCCAGCAGGAGCAGTACCTGCAAATTCAACAGTAATAGAAGCAGATGCAAATAAAGGAATAGTAATAAAAGATAAAAATAATAATGAATGGGTATGGATAGAAGTACCAAAAACAACAGTATTTTCAGATTTAACAATAGATACAACTGGAACATTAACAGATCAAAATTATACGGATATAAAAAATAAATTAATAGCATATGCAGGAGTATATAGAAAAGGAAAAGCAGGAGAAGGTTATAATTGGACAGATGAATGGTATAATGGTTGTGGAATGACATCAGATGAATATAAAGCAGCATATCAAAAAATGTTAAAAAGTATATATAATTATGGAGGATTCTGGATAGGAAGATATGAAGCAGGAATAGAAGGAACTACAACAGAAACAACAAATGCAAGAACAAGTTCATCAGCAAGAATAACAATAGGAACATCACCAAAAGCCATAAGCCAAAAGGATGCAATACCATATAACTACGTGTATTGTAGCGAAGCACAAGCTTTAGCAAATGAAATGACACCAGATAGTAATTATACAAGTAGTTTAATGTTTGGAATCCAATGGGATTTAGTATGTAAATATTTAGAAGTAAAATCAACATTAACAACAGCCAACATCAATGCAGATAGCAGTACATGGGGAAATTATAGCAATGCAAAAAGAACAATAAGCAGTGACAAAGCAAAACAAACAACAAATAGTGGAAGTACATGGACAGCAATAACAGGAGAAAAGCCAGCAAGTAGTGTTTTATTAACAACAGGAGCATCAGAAGAAACAAATAAAATGAACATATATGATTTTGCAGGAAATGAATGGGAATGGACCTTGGAAAAGACTTCCAACAGTAGCCTTCCTTGTGCCTACAGGGGAGGCCGTTACAGCGATACAGGCTCTAGTTATCCAGCCTCTGGCCGTAATGACGATAGCACGACTTACAGCATCTACAATATTAGTTTCCGTCCAGCACTTTATGTAAACTGAAAGCTAAAGCCCGTGATTATAAAATAGGCGAGAGAGCCATTTTATAGCCGGTAAATTGAATAATAAGTACCCTCTAGCGAATGAAATACGCTAGAGGCAGGTGGAAAATTGAAGGACAGAATTTATCAAGAACTTGTTCTTGGTAAATCCAGAAATACAATTTTTCACCTGGAGGTAGCGCTACCTGGCGGTAGCGTTTTTTTTGAGCTTTCAGGCAAAAAAACGAACCGCGCCAGCTTTAAAAATAAAACAAAGCAGGAGGTAGAAAATGGGATTTAGTAAAATGTTAGAATTATTACAAGAAAAAAATAAAGGATACATAATATTGACAAATGCAGGAGCATTTTATTTAGCGAGAGGAAAAGACGCAGTAAAATTAAACGAAATATTAGGGTTAAAGTTATTATGCATGGAACCAGAAGTATGTAAAATAGGAATACCAGTAAATTCAATAGAAACATATATGAAAAAATTAGAAGAAAAAGAATATAGAAGCAATAAAAAGGAAAACGATTAAATGGATAAAAAGAGTGAAAAAGAAAATAAACTACAATTAATACCAAAGGCAGAAAAATATATAGAATACATATTACAGGTAATAATAAAACTTCCAAGAATAGAAAAATTTAGTATAGGAAACGAATATAAACAAAGTATGTATCAAATGATAAGAAAAATAATGTATATAAACAAAATAGGTAAAGGAGAAAAAAGTCAAATAATAGAAACATTAAACCATATAGATGCAGAACTAAATACACAAAGAATTTATTTAAGAATAATGAAAAAGAACCAATGGATAGATGAAAAGAAATTCAGAATAGCAATGGAGCAAATATATGAAATAGGAAAAATATTAGGAGGACTAATAAAATACTATGCCAAAAACGATACGAAACAAATATGAAGAAAACCTAACATACGAAAAACTAATGCTTGCACATAAAGAATCACAAAAAGGAAAAGGCTATAGAAAAGAAATAATAGAATTTAATTTAAAACAAGAAGAATATATAATGTGGCTATTAGAAAAACTAAAAACCAAAACATACAGGCATGGAGGATATACAGAATTTTATGTAACAGAACCAAAAGTAAGAAAAATAGAAAAATCAAGATATATAGACAGAATAGTACACAGATGGGTAGTAGACAAATTTTTAGAACCAGCATATGTACCACAATTTATAAAAACCACATATGCATGTATAAAAAACAGAGGAATGCATAAAGCATGTTTAGACACACAAAAAACAATGAAACACTGTAAAGCTAAATGGGGAGAATATTATATACTAAAAATGGATATATCAAAATATTTTGATAATATAGACAAACAAACATTACTAAAAATATTAAAAAGAAAAATAAAAGACAAAGATGTAATATGGTTATTAGAAGAAATAATATATGCACAGAAAAGACCAAAAGGATTAGAAATAGGAAATTACACATCACAAATGTTTGCAAACATATATTTAAATGAAGTAGACCAATACATAAAGCATAAGTTAAAAATAAAATATTATAAAAGATATTTGGACGACAGCATAATATTTGTAAAAACAAAACAAGAAGCAAAAAAATATTTAGCAGGACATATGGGATATATACAAATAGCAAATGTATACAATTTAACAAACAAATTATTTTACATAGAATAAAAAATATAAAATAACTTAATTTAATATTACAATATAAACAAAAAAAGAAAATTAGGGATAAATCGAAAACTTCCAACAGTAGCAATCCTTGTGCCAACAGGGGAGGCAATTACAACAATACAGGCTCTAATAATCCAGCCTCTAACCGTAATAACAATAGCACGACTAACAGCAACAACAATATTAGTTTCCGTCCAGCACTCTAATACAAATTTCAGATTATATATTTTACGGAATATATACAGTAAAGGTATTAGTATTAAAGAGATTTATTCCTTCCGAAATTATTAAATATATAAAAATAGAAAAAATAATAAGAATAGGTAAAAAAGAATCAGTAAAATAAATATTAGTAAAGAAATTGAATGTATTTATTTTACGCAAGTAAATAAAAAAAGGAAAAAGAAATGAATATATGTTTTATAAAAGGAAAAATAATAACAGAACCAGAATATAAATTTACATTTATAAGAAATGCAGATGCAGTAATAATATTTGAAATAGAATTAGATAACAAATCAAAAATAAAAGTAATAGGATATAACGAGATAGCAGACAAATGCTATAGAAAATTAAAAAAAGAAGATATAATATGGATAGAAGGAAGAATAGAAGAAAAACAAATAGTTATAAAAGAGCTAGTAAAAAGCAAATAAAAATAACTCAAAAAACATAAGACTGTCGAAAAATGTAGAAATAAAAACATAGACAAAATAAAAAAAATATAGTACAATGTAAACATGAAAACCAAGGAGTGTGAGGTATATGTATGGAATAGGAATAGGGCAAAGTGATTTTAAAGCATTAAGAATAAGAAAAAACTATTATATAGACAAAACCATGTATATAAAAGATATAATAGACAATGAGGCATCAGTAATATTAGTAACAAGACCAAGAAGATTCGGAAAAACGCTAAACATGAGTATGTTAAAATACTATTTTGACTGTACAAAAAAAGACAGTAAAGAAATATTTGAAGGCCTAAAAATAATGGAACAAGATGAAAAATACACATCAAAGCTAGGATATTATCCATGTATATACATAACATTAAAAGATGTAAACGAAAGCACATATGAAAACATGATACTAAATATGAAAACAGCAATGTTAAATACATATAAAGAACATATGTACTTGTTAGATAGTGATAAGATATATCCATTTGAAAAAGAAAAAATAAATGATATATTATATTTTAGAGAAGATGAAGTAACCTTAAAAAATAGTGTAAAAGATTTGAGCGAATATTTATCACGCTATTATGATAAACCAGTAATGTTATTTTTAGATGAATATGATGTACCTTTACAAACAGCATATGTAAATAGTTATTATGAAAAAGGAATATCATTTTTCAAAATATTTTATGGAACGACATTTAAGGACAATCCATATTTAGAAAAAACAGTATTAACAGGAGTATCAAGAGTAGCAAAAGAAAGCATATTTAGTGGAGCAAATAACTTTAAAGTATATACAGTATTAGATGACGAATTCAGTGATGACTTTGGAATAACAGAAAAAGAAATGGATAAAATTATACAAGATTTTGAAATACAAGACGAAAAAGACGAAATTAAAAAGTGGTATGATGGATACACAATAGGAAACACAGAAGGAATATATAATCCATGGAGCATATTAAACTATTTAACAGACAGAAAATTAATGCCATATTGGGTAAACACAAGTTCAAATGACTTAATAAAATTAATACTAAAAAATAGTGTAACAGTAAAAGAAAAAATAGAGCAATTATTACGAGATGAAGAAATAGAAGTACCAATAAATTTAGACACAGTAATAGTAGGAATAGAGCAAAACGAAGAAAATATCTGGGGACTATTATTAGGAACAGGATATTTAAAAGTAACAGAAGTAGTAGATTTAGCAACAGGAATATACAAAGTAAAAATACCAAATTATGAAATAAAATTCTTATTTCAAACCATAATAAGAGAATGGTTTAATGATAAAGTAATAGGAAACAATTTAAATACAATATTAAAAGACTTAATAACATTAAATTTAGATGAATTTGAAACAAAATTCAAGGTACTAGTAACTCAAATGTTCAGTTATATGGATGTAGGCGAAAACACAGCAGAAAACTTTTACCATGCATTTGTATTAGGAATGTTAGTAGGCTTAAAAGACAGCTACTATGTAAAATCCAATAGAGAATCAGGATATGGAAGATACGATATAATGTTAGAACCAAAAGACAAAAACGGAAACAGCTTTATAATGGAATTTAAAGTATACAAAGAGGACAGAGAAAAAGATATAGAAGACACAATAGAAAATGCCAAAAAGCAAATAGAAGAAAGAAAATATGAAGAAGATCTACAAGAAAAAGGATATACAAACATAACAAAAATGGTATTTGCATTTAAAGGAAAAGAAGTAAAAATGCAATTAATATAATAAAAAATAAAATACACTAGAGCTAAATAAAACAAAAAAGATTATTGAAATTTACAAAATTCAATAATCTTTTTCTAATAAAAACTATGCATAATCTTTATTTTAAATTAAACTTAAGCCATAGCTGCATTTAATTTTTTTGATAAACTAGATTTTTTTCTAGCAGCAGTGTTTTTAACAATAACACCTTTTGTACAAGCTTGATCAATTTTTTTAGTAGCTTCTGAAAATAATTTTTTAGCTTCATCCATATTTCCAGCTTCGATAGCTTGTTCAAAATTTTTAATAGCTGATTTATATCCAGATTTTATCATATTATTTCTTAAAGTTTTTTTCTCAATTACTTTAACTCTCTTTTTTGCTGATTTAATATTTGGCATATCTAGCACCTCCTCTTAGTCAATATTACACTATAACATTAGACATTCTACCATACTTTTTCACATTTGGCAAGTGTTTACAGAAAAATTACACAGAAATTTAAAAAATTCCTTGTAAAGTAAAGGCAAGTATGATATATTGTAGAAGAAAAGAAAAAAGGACAAGATTAACATTACAAATGAAAATAAAACTACAAAAAAGAAATAAGGAAGCTAAAAAAACAAAGATTTTCCAGTAAAATTCTGTGTAGCATAAATTTATATATAAAAAAAACAAGGAGAAGTGATAAAAATGATAGCAATCGGAAGCGACCATGGAGGATACCAATTAAAAGAAAAAATAAAAAGATATTTAGAAGAAAAAGAAATAAAATATAAAGACTATGGAACAAACAGTGAAGAAAGAACAGACTATCCAATATATGCCAAAAAGGTAGCAGAAGCAATACAACAAAAAGAAGCAGAAAAAGGAATATTAATATGTCGCTCAGGATTTGGAATGACAGTAGCAGCAAACAAATTCAAAGGAATAAGAGCAGCAGCAATATATAATGAAGAATCAGCCAAATTTGCAAAAGCAGATGATGACATAAATGTAATAACATTAGGAGCAGACTATTTAACAGAAAATGAAGCAATATGCATAATAAGAAATTGGTTAGCCTCAGAATTCAAAGGTGGAAAATACCAAGAAAGGCTAAAAATGATAGAAGAAATAGAAAAAAATAATATGAAATAAATATAGGATATGGGGGTATTAATATGTGGGGAGATATAGCCATTGCATTTATACTTGCATTTGTAGTAGCATTTGTAGCAACGCCATATACTATGAAAATAGCAAAAAAAATAGGTGCAGAAGACATACCAAAAGATGAAAGAAGAACACACAAAAGAACAATACCTAAATTTGGAGGACCAGCAGTAATACTTGGATTTCTGGTATCAACAATATATTTATTAATAGTAATGTCATTAGAAAAAACAATAAATCTATTTGGAGTAGAGCAATACGCCAAAAAGTTAATAGGATTTTTTATAGCAATAATAATATTAGCAATTTTCTGCATAGTAGATGACACAAAAACAATAAAACCATTAACAAAACTAACAGGGCAGTTATTAGCAGCAATAGTAGTTGTACTATCAGGAATAACAATAGATGGAATAACATTACCATTTGTAAACTTTCCAGAAATACATGAAGTAACATCAGTAATATTAACAATAGCATGGATAATAATAGTAACAAATGCAATAAATTTGATAGACGGATTAGACGGATTATCATCAGGAATATCAGTAATATCAGCAGTATCATTACTAATAATATTTGTATTAAATGGTTCATCAATGATATCAATAGTATTAATAACAGCATTAGCAGGCGCATTAGTAGGATTTTTGCCATACAATTTTTCACCTGCAAAAACATTTATAGGAGATACAGGTTCAAACTTTTTAGGATTCTCGTTATCAATAATATCAATCTTAGGATCAGCTAAAACCTATACAGCAGCAGTAATTGTATTACCATTAATAGTATTAGGATTACCAATATTTGATACATTTATGGCAATAGTAAGGAGAATAATAAAAGGCAAATCAATAAAAGCAGTATTCAAAGCAGATAAAGGACATCTACACCATAGATTATTAGCAAAAGGATACAGCCAAAAACAAGCAGTAATATTATTATATGGAATTAGTGCAATATTAGGAATGTTCGCAATAATAATATGTGATAGTGGAATTTGGAAAGCAATTTCATTTTTACTTATAGTAATAGTTGCAATAGTAGCAGGATATAAAAACTTTGCACCAGAAAGAACAGGAAAAGAATCATATGAATGTTTACAATGCAAATATATATATAATCCAAAGGTAGGAAACGAAAAAGCAGGAATAAAATCAGGAACTGAATTCAAAGATTTACCAGATACTTGGGTTTGCCCAGTATGTGGTGAAAGTAAAGATATGTTCCAAGTCCATCAAGAAGATAGATAAAAAAATGACATGATTAAAATAAACATAATCATGTCATTTTTTTATCTATCTTTTTCATCAACAAATTTTTGAATATCATTACTTTTATCAATAAAATCTTTTGAAATTTCAGATTGCTTCTCATAAGAAGGTGTATTTTCCTTTAATTCAGTTAAAAAATCTGAATTTTTTACAGAAGATTCAGGTTGTATAAAACTATGTTCAGAATTATAATCAACAGAAAAAGAACCATCATCATTTTTTATTAAATCAAAATTATTTTTAGCTAATAAACCAGATTTTTTAGAAAAAACTAAAGGAAAAGATTTTTGTAAATTTTTATCATAAAAATCAATAGGCTTATCAGTTCTATCAAAATTAATATGATACATTTCAACAGTATCTTTTATACCTTTAAAATTACCAATAGCAAGTTTAGGAGCAATTAAATGCGAATTTTTCAAAAAAGACTCTTGATAATTTTGAATATAACCCAATTTCTGCAAATTCATTAAAGATTTTCTAATAACACCATGAGAATCAGTTTCAAAAGAAAAAGGCACTCCATTTTCATCTAAATAAGGCATTTTAGAAAGCCCTACTAAAGTTTGTAATTGCATAAAACCAGCCTTTTCTCGATTAGGCAATTTCAAAAGATGTTTTAATAAATCAGGTCTAAAAGCATCTTGAACAATTTTTATATTCTTTCCAGAATGTCTAGCCAAAAGAGCTAAATCAGGATAACTTTTATAAACAGTAGAATTAAAAATTTTTTGCAAACTATAACACATACCTAATACAGACGGAACAGCAAGTACTGGAGCCAATACAGCAACACTCCCTAAAGCCAAAACACTAGCAGAATATCCTAAAATTTTAGCTGATTTTTTAATATTTGATTTTATTTTTGCAGGAAGATTCCCATTTGATTTAACCGGTAAATTAGACATATCAAAATTCATTCCTTTCAATTTTAAAAGAGCACACATAATTAAAAAACATTTACCATTTCTATCTCAAATTATACAATAATCAAAAAATATAGTCAAGAAATAAAAAAATATTTAGCATGCAATGATATAAATTATGCAAACTAATTTTGACAAAATAATTATAATATGCTATATTAAAAAGCAGAAAAAATCTAGAGAAAGGAGACATTAAATGTGAAAGAAGACAAAATAATAAAAATGCTAGCATATAAAGGAAGAATATCTGTAATATGTGCAAGTACAACAAAGCTAGTAGAGGAAGCAAGAAAAATACATGACTTAAGTCCAGTAATGACAGCGGCATTTGGAAGAATACTTACAATGACTAGCATAATGGCATCAGAAATGAAATCAAGTAAAGATAAAATAACAATACAAATAAAAGGAAACGGACCGGCAGGAAACATATTAGTAACAGCAAACAATTATCCAAAGCTAAAAGGATATGTAACAGAACCACATGTAGACATACCATTAAATGAATTTGGAAAACTAGATGTAAGTGGAGCAGTTGGAACAGAAGGATATATAAATGTAATAAAAGATATAGGATTAAAAGAACCATATGTAGGAATATGTCCACTAATATCTGGAGAGATAGCAGAAGATTTTGCAGAATATTTTGCAAAATCAGAGCAAAAAAACACAGCAGTTGGATTAGGAGTATTAGTAAATAAAGAAGGTGTAAAATCAGCAGGAGGATATATAATAACACCAATGCCAGATGCTACAGAAGAAGATATATCAAACATAGAACAAAACATATTCAAAGCAGGAGCAATATCAAAAATGCTAGATGAAAATCTAACATTAAAAGAGATAGCAGAAAAAATAACAGGAGATAAAGATATAAAAGTATTAGAAGAAAACATAACACCAATATATGAATGTGATTGCTCAAAAGAACATATGGCAGAAGCCTTAAAAACAATAGGAAAAATAGAACTAGAGAAAATTATAAAAGAAGATGAAAAAGCAGAATTAACATGTCATTTCTGCAATAAAAAATATATGTTTACAAAAGAAGAATTAGAAAATATAATAAAAGAAGTATAAAAAAGAAGGAGTAATGATTAGAATGGAAAATAAAGTATTAGTTTTTGGACACAAAAGTCCAGACACAGATTCAATTTGTTCAAGTATTGTAAAGGAAATATTAAGTCATAAAGATGGATGGGATTGTGTAGAAGCAAGAAGATTAGGAAACATAAATAAAGAAACACAATATGTATTAGACTATTTAGGAATAAAAGCACCAGAATTACTAGAAAAAGTAGAAGAAGGACAACAAGTATTATTAGTAGACCACAATGAATTTGGTCAAAGTGTAGAAGGAATAGAAAAAGCAGAAATATTAGATGTAACAGATCACCATAGAATATCAAATTTCGAAACATCAAAACCATTATATTACACAGCAAAGCCATATGGCTGTACATCAACAATATTATTTGAAGAATTCAAACAACGTAATCATAAAATAGAAAGAACAGAAGCAATACTAATGGCAAGTGCAATAATATCTGATACATTATTATTAAAATCACCTACGACAACTAAACATGACAAAAAAGCATTAGAAGAATTAGGAAAAAAAGCAAATATAAATATAGAAGAATATGGATTAGAAATGTTAAAAGCAGGAACAGACTTAGATGATTTTTCAGCAGAAGAACTAATTAACTTAGATGCAAAAAGCCTAGACAAAAACGGAGAAAAATTCATAATAGCACAAGTAAACACAGTAAGCATAGAAGATGTTTTAAAAAGAAAAGAAGAATTAAAAAAAGCAATAAAAGCAGAAATAGAAAAAAAAGATTTGGTATTATTTGTTTTAGCAATAACAGACATATTAAATAGTAATTCACAAATAATTGCACTAGGAGAAAAAAGTAATATTGTAGAAAAAGCATTTGAAAAAGAATTAAAAGAGAATATGATGTTTTTAGAAGGAGTTGTTTCAAGAAAAAAACAACTATTACCACAAATTGATAAAAACATATAAGAGATGCTTTAGGGACCGGACTTATAAGATTAATGCTTTTGGGGCCGGACTCAAAAAGCACCATATTAAGATTAATATTAGTATGTTAATCAATAACAAAAAATAAAGATCGAAAAATGTAGTAAAATGAATGAAAATTTACTACATTTTTTCAATTCACATTAAACGATTCTACATTTGACTTCAGTAAAAATTTGACAAAATAAGAAAAATATGATATATTAAGAAAAGTACTTTCAAAAAATGAATATAATAAAATAAGGAGAAAGAAAATGAAAATAAAACTTAATATAAAAAATGTGCTAACACTAGGGATAGCAGCAATAATAGTAACAACAATTAGCTTATTTTTTATTAATACCAGTCTAGCAGCAAACACTGCAAAAGTAACGGTAGACACAGCAAACCTTAGGGAAACAGCAGACTCAGACTCTAAAATATTAGACTTAGTAAACAAAGGAGAAAGCGTAGAAGTTTTAGAAACAAAAGGAGAATGGTATAAAGTTAAGTACAAAAATATAACAGGATATTTAAGAAATGATTTAGTACAATTAAACAATGAAACAACAAAAACAGAAAAAGAAGAAACAACAAACAATAACACAGAAAAAGCAAATACAGTTGTAGAAGATAGCAAAACAGAAGAAAGTGTAGAAACAGCAGCAAATATAGAAACTACAACAGTCGAAACAATAGAAAAATATAAAGCAAAAGAAGATATAAAATTAAAAGTAATACCATTAATAAATGCATTAGAAATAGAAGAAATAAAAAAAGACACAGAAGTAGAAATCCAAGACAAAATGAATAATTGGGCATATGTAAATGTACAAGAAAAACAAGGATGGGTAATATTTGAAAAATTAGAAAAACTAGAAAAAGTAGAACAAAAGACTGAAAGTACTCAAAAAGAAGAAAATCAAAAAACAGAAAACCAAGAAAATAATAATACAAATAATAAACAAACTACACAACAAGAAACAGCAAAACAAACTTCAAAAACAATGTATATAAATACAGAAACAGTAAATTTAAGAAGTAGTGCAAATAGAACATCATCAATAGTAGTACAATTAGCAATAAACACAAAAGTTGAAGTTGTATCAGAAGAAAATGGATGGAGTAAAGTAAAATCAAATGGAAAAGAAGGATATATATTATCAACATTACTATCAACAACAAAACAAGAAACATCCAGAGGAGCAAGTGAATCAAGAATAGCAGCAGCTGCAAAAACAACAACAGAAAATTCACAAAGCACGCAAACACAAAGCACACAAAAACAAGAAACAACAAGCACAACACAACAATCGACTACAACAAGTACTACAACAGGAGCAAATGTAGTAGCATATGCAAAACAATTTATAGGAACAAAATACACATATGGGGGAACATCTCCAAAAACAGGATTTGACTGTTCAGGATTTACATCATATGTATACAAACACTTTGGAATATCATTACCACGTACATCTGGAGGTCAATCAGGAGTAGGAACAGCTGTAACGAAAGCAAATCTACAAGCAGGAGATTTAGTAATATATTCAGGGCATGTTGCAATATATGTAGGTGGAGGAAATGTAATACATTCACCAAGACCAGGAAAAACAGTAAGTATTGTACCATTAAGCCAAGCAGCAAGCAGATTTTCTGGAGGAAGAAGAATTATAAAATAAAATTATCAAGAAAAAATTATATAATTAAAGGAGGCAACTTTTATTGAAAAGACCAATTTTAATTATAGCAATAGGATATATAATAGGTATATTAGGGGGACTATACTTACAAAAAAGTATAGTTCTCTTTTTTGTAATTGCTATAATATTATCAAAAAAACAAAATAAAAAAATATGGAGAATACAAAGATACAAAAGATACATTAAATTATATATAAATAGAAAAGCAGCAATAGTTTTAACACTAACAGCAATAATATCATGCAGTTTGATACAATACCAAGAAAATGAATATCAAAAAATACAAAAAGAACTAAGCAAAACAGAAAATATAATAATAAAAGGAAAAGTAGAAAGAGAAACAAAAATAAAAGACTATGAAAAAATATATAAAGTAAAAATAAAATCTATAATACAAAAAGGAAAAGAAACAAAAATAGCAAATAAAAGTATATATGTACATCAAAAAAACAATGATAAAACAAATATAAAATATGGAGACATAATACAAGTTATAGGAAAATTTGAAGAACCAGACTCAAGCAGAAATTATAAAGGGTTTGACTATAAATTATATTTAAAAACCAAAAAAGTAGTAGGAAACTTAAAAGCAACAAATATAAAGAAAATCAGAAATGAAATAAAAAATCCATCAGAATATATAGAGGCTAAAAGCATAGAATTATACAAAAAATTAAAACAAAAATCAGATAATATATTACCAAAAGAAATCTCTAGCATATTTATAGGTTTAACATTAGGAGATACATCAGAAATATCAGAAAATATAACAGAAGACTTCAGAAATGCAAATATGTCACACATTTTAGCTGTTTCTGGAATGCATATGTCATACTTAATTTTATTTTCTAGTCAAATATTTGGAAAAATAGCAGGAAAAAAACAAGCATATTATATGTCAATAATCTTAATAATATTATATATGTTTTTAACAGGATTTTCACCATCAATAATAAGAGCTGGAATTATGGGAATAATATTAATAAGCTCAAAAATATTTTATAAAAACAATGATATATTAACAAATATATCAATATCAGCATTAATACTATTAATTCAAAATCAGTACACAATATTAGATTTAAGCTTTCAATTCTCATTTGGAGGAACAATAGGAATAGTTTTATTTCAAAAATTTATTTCAAAAAATTTCTTAGAAAAAATAATAAAATCAAAAAAAATAATAGAAATATTGTCTGTAACAATATCAGCACAATTAATAGTTTTACCAATAAGCATAATACAATTTAATACACTAAATATATATTTCGTTTTAAGCAACTTAATTCTCGGATTTCTAATAGGACCTATAATGATATGTAGTTTCATATTTTTAATTTGCCTGATAATAAATATAAAAATCTCAAAAATATTTTCTCCAATATTGCAAATAGCAATAAAAATATTACTTTTAATATCTAAAATATCAAAATTACCATATTCAATTATATACATACCAACACCAACAATTATTGAAATTGTAATATATTTTTTGGCAATAAATACTTTCTTTTTCACCTATTATATATACAAAACGAAAAATATAACATCAACAATAAAAAGATTTAAAAACACAATAGCAATGATAAAATTTTATATAAAATATAGAATTTCAAAAAAAGAAAAAACAAGAATTAAAACTATAAGCATCATAATAATATCAGTATTACTAATAATACAAATAATCCCCAAAAATCTAACAATTCATTTTATAGATGTAAATCAAGGGGATAGTACATTTATAATAACACCAAAAGGAAAAACAATTTTAATAGATGGAGGGGGAAATAGCTATACAAACATCGGAAAAAACACACTATTACCATATATTTTAGATAGAAGATACAACAAAATAGATTTAGCAATAATAACACACATGGACCTTGACCACTGTGACGGAATTATATATCTAATGCAAAAAATAAAAATAAAAACAATTATAATAGGCAAACAATATGAAACAAGTGATAATTATAAAAAATTTCTAAAGATAGCAAATACAAAGAAAATAAATGTAAAGATTGTAGAAGCAGGAGAAAAAATAAACATAGAAAAAAATCTAATTTTTGATATTTTATGGCCAGATTCTAAAAACATAATTACAGAAAATTCTATAAACAACAATTCATTAGTTTTTAAGTTAAAATATAAAGGGTTTTCAGTATTATTCACAGGAGATATAGAAGAAAAAGCAGAGAAAAAAATTTTAGAAAAATATTCAAAAGAATTACAATCAACAATACTAAAAATAGCACATCATGGATCTAAAACATCAACAACATCAGAATTTTTAAAAGCTGTAAATCCTAAATATGCATTAATAGGAGTAGGCAAAAATAATAAATTTGGACATCCATCAGAAATTACAATAAAAAAATTAAAAGAAATGAATATACAAATATATAGAACAGATGAATTTGGAGAAATAACAATAAAACTGAATAAAAGTATTAATATAAGTTCATAATAAAATAAGAAAGGATGGAGTCAAAATGAAAAAAATTATTATAATATTACTAAGCCTAGGAATTATAATATTTGCCATATATGCTGGAAACAAAATATATGAAATGCAAAAAAATAATGAAACAGAGCCAATAAAAACAACAGATTTAGCTGAAACAATAGAAGATGATTGTACAGAAGAATGGAAAGAAATAGAAACATCAAATCAAAAAGACATACAAGCAAATAGTCAAGAAAATGTAAGAATATCGCCTAATTGCAGTATAATATATGAAATTAAATATGAAAAATGTGGACATGTTACCAAACAGTATAAAAATGTGACAAATGATTTAGTTAATAAAAACGAAAGAGAAATAAATGAACTATATCCAGAATGGACAGTAAAAGAATTTGAGTCCAATAATGTAGTATTGCAAAAAAAAGCTGATGGCGAATGTGGGGAACATTATATTTTAAGAGATGTAGATGGAAAGATAGTTGTAAATTTATTAGATGAAAATGGGCAAGAAAAGGAATATCAAAAGACTGACATTTCTACAGAATATTTAACAGATACAGATAAAATTGAAATAAAAAATGGACTAAAAGTATATGGTAAAGAAAATTTAAGTCAAATAATAGAAGATTATGAATAGATGTTTTTGGGGACGGACTCAAAAAACACCATATATCTTTTCAAATTATATAAAAAATAATAAATGTTATATGGAAGAATAATTTTCGAATGTGATTGGAACAATCTTAGAATTTCTTAAATAAAATGATGGAAGAGCTTCACGTCGAACGAAGTGAGGACTAAGCTGAAGGATTACATTATTTTATTTTAGAAATTTTTAGTTTGTGTATTGAACCGAGAAAATTATTAAACCATATAACATTTATTATTTTTAATGATATGTAATAGTGATGTTTTTTGAGTCCGTCCCCAAAAACATCAGCTACTTATTCTTTTTATTGATAATAACAGGTTGCTTCTCTTTTTTCAAATCACTTTTATCAATAAAGCCATCTTTATATAAGTATTTAACATACATAATAAAAGAAAAGACAGTAGCAATAACGGCAATACAATAAAGAATAAAATCTAAATTTTGCCAAACACCAGTAAGAGCAAATTCTTTATTAATCAAAGAGCAAACAATAGCAAGGTAGAAAAGAACAGTAGCAAGTTTACCAAACCATTTGCTATAAACAACAACATCTTTACCATAAAGGAAAGAAGCACCAATAATCATCAAAAGTTCCTTAAGAAGAACAACTACAAGAATCCAAAAAGGAATAATCTTTTGAAAAACAAGAGTAGCCAAAACAGAAACCTGAGTAAGCTTATCAGCCAATGGATCCATCAATTTTCCAAAATTAGTAACAAGATTAAATTTTCTTGCAATTGCACCATCTAAAATATCAGTAATACCAGAGATGGTAAAAAATATAAAACCTAATAAATAATGTCTAGTAAAAATAAAATATAAAATAATAGGTATAAGAATAAATCTAAAAATAGTTAGAATATTTGGTATATTTTTTTGTATATTTTTTTGCATGTTTAATTACATCCTTTCACAATAAATTATATTAAAACAGATTGAAAAGAAAACAGTTTTAATATAATTAAAAATGTATAAATTTTCAATCTGCAGTATTTATAACTTATTTTGCTTCAAAAGTCAAATTATCATCTACAAAATCGACACTAATTGTTTGACCATTTGAAAAATCTCCTCTTAAAATCTTTTCAGAAATTTCATCTTCTACATAACGTTGAATAGCCCTTCTTAAAGGTCTTGCACCAAACTTGATATTTGTACCTTTTTCTAAAATAAAATGTTTAGCTTTATCAGATACCACTAAATCCATATCTTTTTCTTTTAAAGCTTTTTGAGTATCTTTTAACATCAAGTCAACAATTTGAATCAATTCTTTTTCTGTTAAAGAGTCAAAAACAACAATCTCATCAATTCTATTTAAAAATTCAGGGCGGAAAGTAGTTTTTAAAGTATCTTCAATTTTTCCTTTATCAACAGTTTGTTTTCCAAAGCCAATAGAATTTGTATTTAAATTAGAACCAGCATTTGAAGTCATTATAATAACAGTATTTGCAAAACTTACAGTATTACCTTGACTATCTGTTAATTTACCATCATCTAAAACTTGTAACAAAATATTAAAAACATCTGGATGAGCTTTTTCAATTTCATCTAAAAGAATAATAGAATAAGGTTTTCTCTTAACTTTTTCAGTTAATTGACCAGCATCATCATAACCAACATATCCTGGAGGAGCACCAATCAATTTAGCTGTAGAATGACTTTCCATATATTCAGACATATCAATTCTAATCATAGAATCTTCTTTTCCAAACATCTCAAAAGCAAGACTTTTAGCCAATTCTGTTTTACCAACACCAGTAGGTCCAACAAATATAAAAGAAGGTGGTCTTTTAGTACTTTGCAATCCAGCACGATTTCTACGAATAGCTCTAGAAACAACACTAACTGCTTGATCTTGACCAATAACTCTTTTATGCAAATTTGTTTCCAAATTTAACAATTTTTGAGTTTCTTCCTCAGTTATTTTTTTTACAGGAATTTTTGTCCAACTTTCAATAACTGTAGCAATATCTTGAACAGTCAAATTTTTCAATTTCATTTTTTTATTCAAACTATCAATTTTCTCAATTAATTGACATTCACGAGTTTTTAAATCGGCAGCTTTTTGATAATCTTCTGTAGAATCAGCAGCAACAACTTCCTCTTTTTCGGCTTGAACATCAGCTAATTCCTTTTTAAGCATCTCCAATTTATATAAATCTTTATTTTCCAAATTAATACGAGAACATGCTTCATCTAAAATATCAATAGCCTTATCTGGCAAAAATCTATCATGGATATATTTTTCAGACATAATAACAGCCTGTTTAATAACATCATTAGAAATCTTAACTTTATGATATTCCTCATAATATTTTTTAATACCTTCCAAAATCTTAATAGAATCATCAGTATTAGGTTCCTCAATTAAAACTTGTTGGAAACGACGCTCCAAAGCAGAATCTTTTTCAATATATTTACGATATTCTTTTAAAGTAGTAGTCCCAATTAATTGAATCTCTCCATTAGAAAGAGCTGGCTTTAAAATATTTGCAGCATTCATAGAATGTTCACCATCTCCTGCACCAATTATATTATGAATTTCATCTATTACTAAAATAATGTTTCCATATTGTTTACATTCATCAATAATACCTTTCATACGAGATTCAAATTGACCTCTAAACTGTGTACCAGCAATAACAGAAGTCATATCTAACAAATAAACTTCTTTATTTAATAATTTAGCAGGTACATTTTGATTAGCAATTTTAATAGCCAAACCTTGAGCAATAGCTGTTTTACCAACACCAGGTTCACCAATTAAACAAGGATTGTTTTTAGAACGTCTATTTAGAATTTGAACAATTCTTTGGATTTCTTTATCTCTACCTATAACAATATCAAGTTCGCCATTTTTAGCTTTATTTGTCAAGTTAGTACCATAAGTATCAAGATATTTTTTCTTTTTATTTTGTTTTTTCTTTTTTTCAACTTTTATTTTTTTTCTAGAATTACTTTGAGAAGCAAATTCTTCTTGAGAACCAGAATTTTCATCATCTCCATTAAGAAGACTAGAAAAAATACTACCCAAAGGAATTGCAGCACCTGCAATATGAGGTTTATCCTCATCATCCAAGTCGCCATCATCTAAATCATCTGTACCAAAAGTAAAAGCACCATCAATTTTATTAATATCATCCAAAGAAATATTTTCAGCAAAATCTTTAAAGATATTTTCAAATTGTTTTCTCATTTCTTCCATACTTACAGGGTCATGAGCCAAAACATCATTTTGTCTATATAAAGTTTCTAAAGGATCAATACCTTGTTTTTTAGCACAATTATAACATAATCCTTCTAATTTTTTATTTTTACCTTTTCCATCATTTTTTTCAAAAAATAAGATGGCAGGATTTTTATTACATTTTGAACATAACATAGTTTTGTTTTCCTCATTTCTTTAATAAATTTAAGTACATATATAATACCTCAAAAATGCTAAATAGTCAACAATTTTTTAGGTGTTTTTGAAGCTGATATTTTTGGAGTCAGAATCAAAAAATGTCAATAGTTAAAAGTCAAAACAATAATTTGAAAAATATCAATATTATATTATCAAAACATAAATATTACCTTGCAATTTCAAAAATAATATAGTAAAATGAAAACATAAAAATAAAGGAAAGGAGAGTATGATAAAAATATCATACAAAAACAAATGAAAATGAAAAAAGAAAGCGGAATTACGCTAATAAGCTTAGCAGTAGTAATAGCAGTATTAATAATACTTGCAGGAACAGGAATAGCAGTAAGCAAAGATAGCATAAAATCATCTAAATATACAGCATTAAAAACAGAATTAGAACTAGTGCAAACAAAAGTAAATGAAATAGGAGAGGAATACGAAAAAGAAAACAAAACAATAGGAACAGAATTAGGAACAGAAGAACAACTAATATTAGAATCAGCAGAAGTTGGAGAGCAATTACAAAAGAAAGCCCAAAATGACAGTTCAAAACTAACAGAAATAAAAAATGGATGTCGATTATGCACACCAGAATACATAAAAGAAACATTTGGAATAGAAAATGTAAAAAGAAACTATATAATAAACATAAAAGAAAGAATAGTAATAGCAGGAGAAAAAATAGAATATAACGGAACAGATTACTATATGCTAGAACAAATGGAAGATGGATTATATAATGTAACATATAATGACACAAAAAGAAAGGAATATGAAAAATAATGAAAGAACAATTTTTAGAATTATTAAAAACAGTAAATAGGGAAGGAATAAATGATTTAATAGAATTTATACAAAAAACAGACTTTTTTAAGGCACCAGCAAGCACAAGATTTCATGGAGACTATGAAGGAGGATTAGTAGAACACAGTTTAAAAGTATATGAAATATTAAAACATAAAGTACAAACAAATGTAGAACCATTAAAAGTGTCTGAAGAATCATTAATAATAATAGCATTATTACATGATTTGTGCAAAGCAAACTTTTATAAAGTAGATTACAGAAATGCCAAAAACGCATTAGGAGTATGGGAAAAGGTTCCATATTATACAATTGATGACACAATTCCATATGGACATGGAGAAAAATCAGTAATGATGATAACAGAATACATGAAACTAACTCCAGAAGAGAAATACTGTATAAGATGGCATATGGGATTTACAGAGCCAAAAGAACAATACACAACAATAGGATTAGCATACAAAAAATACCCATTAGCATTATTAGTACATGAAGCAGACTTAGAAGCAACATATTTTTATGATATATAACAAATAAAAAAGAAAAGGATAAGATAAAATGATAGCATACATAAAAGGAACATTAGAAATAAAAATGACAGACTATGTCGTAATTGATGTAGGAGGATTAGGATATAAAGTATATATGTCAGCAATAGGAATGGAAAAATTAGGCAACATAGGTGACAAAGTAAAAGTATATACATATTACAGGGTCAGAGAAGATGATATAAGTATATTTGGATTTAACACAAATGAAGAATTAAGAATGTTTGAATTGATATTATCAGTAAGTGGAGTAGGAGCAAAAACAGCTTTAACAATAATAGCAGTAACAGAACCATCAGAATTTGCAATAGCAGTTATATCAGATGACATATCATATTTAACAAAAATACCAGGAATTGGAGCAAAATCAGCACAAAGAATGATATTAGAATTAAAAGACAAAATGAAAAAAGAAAAATCAGTAACACAAACCAAAAATACAAAAGTAAAAGAAGCAGTAGTAGACAGCAATAAAGTAGAAGAAGCAATAACAGCTTTACAAGTTTTAGGATATAATAAAAAAGACATAGAAAAAGCATTTATGAAATTAGACAAAAAAGATTTATCAACAGAAGATTTAATAAGAAAAGGACTTACAATTTTGGCTAATTAAAAAATACTTTCAAAAAACAAAAGCGGACATTAATACATTTAAAATTATAACATAAAGCCAGAAAATTTATTCGCGTGTAAAATTTACAACATAGAAAGGAAGAAAAAATATGAATTCAAATGAGCCGCTAGCATATAGAGTTAGACCAAAAACACTAGAAGAATATGTAGGACAAGAACATGTAATAGGAGAAGGCAAACTTTTATATAGAACAATAAAAGCAGACAGGCTATCAAGTATTATATTATTTGGACCTCCAGGATGTGGCAAAACATCATTAGCAAGAGTAATAAGTGAAACAACAAAATATAAATTTTATAAAATAAATGCAGTAACAGCAGGAGTTTCAGATATAAAAAGAGTAATAGAAGAAACAAAAAACTTTATGTTAAATCCAATAGGAAAAAGCATATTATTTATAGACGAGATTCATAGATTTAATAAATTACAACAAGATGCATTATTACCATATGTAGAAAATGGAACAATAATATTAATAGGAGCAACAACAGAAAATCCATATTTTGAAGTAAATAAAGCTTTAATATCAAGATCAATGGTAATAAAATTAGAGCCATTAACAACAGAAAATATATACACAGTTTTGAAAAATGCATTAAAAAGTAAGGAAGGCTTACGGAGAATACAATATAAAAATTGAGGAAGAAACATTAAAAAAATTGGCCTCAATAAGTAATGGAGATGTCCGTACTGCATTAAATGGATTAGAGGTAGCAGTATTAACTACAAAGATGGACTCAGACGGATATATTCACATTACTGATGAGGTTATAAAAAATAGTATACAAGAAAGAAAAGCAGTATTTGATAAAAATGGAGATTCACACTATGACAATATAAGTGCATTTATAAAATCCATGAGAGGCTCAGATGCAGATGCAGCATTATTTTATTTAGCTAGAGCAATTAAAGGAGGAGAAGATCCAATGTTTTTAGCGAGAAGAATAGTTATAAGTGCATCTGAAGATGTAGGACTAGCAAATCCAGAAGCATTGGTAATAGCAAATAGTGCAATGCAAGCAGTACATATGGTAGGAATGCCAGAAGCAAGAATAATATTGGCAGAAGCGGCAGTATATGTAGCAAATTCGCCAAAATCAAATTCAACATATATGGGAATAAATCAAGCACTTGAAGATGTAAAAAACAAAGAAACTGGGGAAGTACCAATGCATATAAGAAATGCACCAGTAAAAAATATGGAAGCACTAGGATACAATCAAGGATATTTGTATCCACATGATTATCCAGGAAACTATGTAAAACAACAATATTTACCAGAAGAAATAAAAAATACAAGATATTATATCCCAGGAGAAAATGACACATTAAAAATAAATCCACAAAAAGCAGAACAAATACAAAACAAGAAAAAATAATTTTGAAGAAAAATGCATAAATTTATAAAAAGAGGTAAACCTACTAATAAAAGTAGGTTTTTTAATGAAGGATTTTATAAAAAAAATAATAATAGGTTTTTTAGCAGGATTTATAAGTGGATTATTTTCAACAGGTGGTGGACTAATACTAGTACCAGCATTTATATATCTTCTAAAAGAAGAATCAAAAAAAGCAAGAGGAACATCAATACTTTGCATATTACCAATGGTAATAACAAGTAGTTTCTTTTATTATAAAGGCAATTATATAGAATGGAAAACAGCAGCATTATGTGCAATAGGAGGAACAATAGGAGGATATATAGGAGCAAAAATACTAAGAAAAATACCAGAAGAAAAGATGAAAATTGTATTTACAATATTCCTTATTTATGCTGCATATAATATGATATTTAAATAACACAAAAAGAGCAATTAAGGTTATAAACAATATAAAAAATAGATTTGTAAATTAAAAAGACATTTTCATAAAGAAAAAGAGAAAAAAAGCTAAAAATATGTCATAATATAAGATGCCAAATAGATTGAAGGAGAATAAGGGGTAAAAAAATCAACTGTTGATTTTTTTTTGACCTGATTTGTGCCTTTAGAAAGGAAGGAAAAATGATGAAAGAGGCTATAAATCAGCACATATGGAAAACTGCAAACAAAAAATATCTATTTGAGTTGCAAAAGTTTCTAGATTTAATAGATAATGTAAAAGAAGAAAATCTACGTAAAGAGTTAATTTATCAGCTAAATAGATTTGATAAAGTAATTACAGAAATCGCAGAACAACAAAAAAACTAGAAACAAGAAAAGGAGAAAGGAAAATGATTAAAACAATAATAGGAATCATTTCAGGAATAGTAAGTGGAACAGGAATGGGAGGAGGCACTATTCTCATTTTCCTTTTGACATTTTTATGCAATGTAGAACAACACATAGCACAAGCAACAAATTTAATATTTTTTATACCAACTTCAATAATAGCAATAATAGTAAATGCAAAAAATAAAAATATAAATGTAAAACTAGGAATAATAATATCACTATATGGCATATTAGGAGCAATAATAGGCGCAAATTTATCAATACATTTAGATATGAAAATTTTAAGAAAATATTTTGGAATATTTTTATTAATAATTAGTGCCCATGAAATATATTCCATAATTAAACAGTATAAAAAAGAAAAAATTGACAAAAATAAAAGTAAAATATAAAAAAGGAGTGATAATATGAAATTTGCTAAAGGATTAGTAATAGGAGGTCTACTTGCAACAGGAGTTCTAATGATGTATTCAGAAAGTGATATGTTAAACAAAAATAAGAAAAGAATAATGAAAAAAGGAAAAAAAGTAATGAGAACTTTAAGCAATTGGTAATTCAATATATATTATAAAATGAGGAGAGATACTTTGTACATTGAGAAATATATTTTTAGGTTCATTACGCAATTTAAGAAATTTTAAAATAATTTAATGGCACCCTTCCACTTAGTCCTCGCTTCGCTCGACGTGAACTCTTTCCATTAAATTATTTAAGAATTTCTAATATTGCTTCAATCACAAAAAAATATATTTCTCAATGTACAAAGTATCTCTCCTCAAATCATTAATTATTATTGTTTATCTTCACAACATCTTTCGTCTTTATCACATTTTTCATGTTTATCATCATTTAAAAAACAATCACATTTATCGTGTTTTTCACCTTTTAAACATTTTCCTTCATGGAAACATTTTGCACAAATCTTGATTTTTTTAGTATCATTAGCCCAAATTTGAATAGCATATTTTCTACCAGGGCAAAGAGGTCCAAAAACAAATTCACCATCTTTATCTGTAAAAGTATGGCCAATAGGTCTTCTATCTTCTTTACCACAGTCATATACAACTTCAACTAATTTTACAACGGCATTAGAAACAGGTTCTTTAAAACAATTTTTAACAACACCATATATAACATCACGATTATCTTCTTGTAAAATTATATCTAAATCAAATTGTTTACCTCCTGATATAACGCCATCAACATCTAAAATAGGGCAATGAGGTTTATTTGAATCCATATCCATTTTAATCACATACCTTTCCTAAATAAACAAAAGTTTATTTAATATATAGTATGAAAAAAAGAAGAAAAATGTTAAAAAAAGTTGTAAAATGAAAAATTTGTAATTTATGCAAAAAAGTGTTATAATAAAGATGTATTGAAAAGTCAAAGGAGGAATTGTTATGGAAAAAGCAAATAATCAAGAAACAGAATTTAAATTAAAAGGACAAAAAGCAACAATGCAAAGAGCAGCACAGAAACAAAAAAAAATGAGAAGAAAACAGATAAAAACAGTAGGAAAAATATCATTAGCAGCAATAGCAGCAACAGCAGGAATAGTAGCTTGGGGAAACAGAACAACAAAACAAATGGATATAGCAGGAGAAAGGATAATAAAAGAATCTGAAGCATATAAAAATGAATATTGTAGAGAACAAAAAACAGCAAAAGAAAAATTCTTTGAAGACATAAAAGTAGTAGGGCAACAAAATGCAAATAAAAATACAGAAGACACTGAAAAACAAGAAGTAATAGAAAAAATACTACAAAGATACAATGAAAAATTACCAGAAGGAATGGAAGAAATAAGCAAAGAAGATATAGGAATAGTAAAAGAAAATTTAGGAGACGGAAACATATATAGAGAAACAGATGAAGAAGGACAAACAAAATATATACAAAACCATACAGGAAGTGCAGAACAAGACAACTCAAAATTAGATTGGGTAGAAGCCAAAGACATAAAAGAAGTAATAGCAATACTAGACAAAGAAAATCACACAACAATAGCAGGAATGGGAATAATAGATGGAGACTATGTACCAGTAGAAATACAACAAATGATATTGCAAAGCGAATATGAAAATCCATACACAGAATCAGACTATTATGTAAAATTAAAAGGAAGCCCAGAAAATTATCAAGCATTAGAAAAAGCATATGAAAAAAGAGTACAAGAACTAAGTGCAAAAACAGAACAAGACACAGAAATGGAATTATCTTAGAAAAAATGCAAAAATAAAGAAATCAAATTTAAAAAATAAAATAAAGTAAAAAGTATATAAATAGTATAAAAATCCACTTTTTGCAAACAATATGTATAAAAGAACATATGTGCAAGGAGTGGAATTTTTTTGAAAGAAAATAAAAAATTACAAATTAATGGAACGATGCTAGAAAAAGAACAACTAAAAAAACACTTAGAAAAAATAGCATCAAGCCATAATATAACAAATAAAAGTCAAAAAGACACATATCCAGTACCAGAACTAATAAAAGACTATGAAAAAATAAAAGAAGTATACCAAATGTTAAACCAACATGTAGGAATAAAAATAAACATACATCCTGCAGGAGAATGGTTATTAGACAATTTTTATATAATAGAAGAAACAGTAAAACAAATCCAAAAAGAATTAACACTAAAAAAATATACAAACTTTGTAGGAATAGCAAATGGAGAATATGCAGGATATGCAAGAATATATGTATTAGCAAGTGAAATTGTAGCATATACAGAAAACAAAATAGAAAAAGAAAATTTAGAAGAATATTTACAAAGTTATCAAAACAAAAAAACACTAAGTATGGATGAAATATGGAATATAGGAACATTTATACAAATAGCAATAATTCATAACATCTCACAAATAAGTGAAAAAATAGCAAGTAATCAAGCACAAAAATACAAAGTAGAAAGCATAACAGAAAGAATAGTAGAAGGAAAAACAAGACAAGAACAAATATACAAAGAATATAAAGAAAACACACACAATTTCAACAAAACAATGTTAAAAGATATGAGATATCCATTTATAGAATACATGTCATACACACTAAAAAGATATGGAAAAAAAGGAACAAGATATTTAAAAGCATTAGAAGAAATAGTAGAAAAAACACGGAATGACAGTATCAGAAGTAATACAAAAAGAACACTTTGATGTAGCAATACAAAAAGTACTAATGGGAAATAGCATAACAAGTCTAAAAACAATACAAAGAATAAACTTTTTAGAAATATTTGAAAAAATAAATGGAGTAGAAGATGTACTAAAGCAAGATCCAAGTAATGTATATCCAAACATGGATTGGAAAACAAAGGAATACTACAGAAACAAAATAAAAGAAATATCAGAAAAAACCAAAATATCAGAAATATATATAGCAAGAAAAATATTAGAAATAGCCAAAAAAGAAGAAGGAAAAAAATCACATATTGGATACTATTTAATAGATAAAGGAATAGAACAACTATATGATAACCTAAAAGTCAGACACAAAAAGACCACAAATACTAAAACAAAAGCAAAACAATTTGTAACACTAATAGTTATACTTACAGTATTACTTTCAGTATCAATAACATTAGTAATTAATTATAAAATATTAAAAACAAATTCAGAAATATCAACAATAACAAGAACGATTCTAAATGTAATATTAGCAATACTATTAATAATACCATGTAGCGAAATAGTAACACAAATAGTGCAATATATATTAAGCAAAACTATAAAACCAAAACTAATACCAAAAATGGATTACCAAAATGGAATACCAAAAGAACAAGCAACAATGGTAGTAATACCAACAATAGTAAAAACAAAAGAAAAAGTAAAAGAACTAATGAAAAAATTAGAAATATATTATATAGCAAATAAATCAGAAAATTTATATTTTACATTATTAGGAGATTGTTCAGAAAGTAATAAAGAAGAAGAAGAATTTGACAAAGAAGTAATAGAAGAAGGAAAAAAGCAAATAGAAAAATTAAACAAAAAATACAGTCAAGAAGATGAATTACCAATTTTCAATTTTATTTATAGAAAAAGAATATGGAATGAAAAAGAAGAAAGCTACTTGGGATGGGAAAGAAAAAGAGGAATGTTAAATCAGTTAAATGAATACTTACTAAAAAATATAAACAATCCATTTTTATATAACAGTATAGAAAAAATCCCACAAATAAAATATATAATAACACTAGATGCAGACACAGATTTAGTATTAAATACAGCGCAAGAATTAATAGGAGCAATGTCACATATATTAAATGAACCAATAATAGATAAACAAAAAAATATAGTAGTAGAAGGATATGGAATAATGCAGCCACGTGTTGGAATAAACCTAGATGTAAGTCTAAAAACAACTTTTACAAAAATATTTGCAGGATCAGGAGGAATAGACAATTACACAAATGCAATATCTGATATATATCAAGATAACTTTAAAGAAGGAATATTTACAGGAAAAGGAATATATGATTTAAAAGTGTTTTCAGAAGTTTTAAAAAACGAAATACCAGAAAACACTGTATTAAGTCATGATTTATTAGAAGGATGTTATTTAAGATGTGGACTAGCATCAGATATAATGTTAATGGATGGATATCCAACAAAATATAATAGTTTTATGAACAGATTATCAAGATGGATTAGAGGAGATTGGCAAATAACCAAATGGTTAAAAAACTCAAAATTAAATTTACTTTCAAAATATAAAATATTAGATAATTTAAGAAGAAGTATATTAGAAATATCAATAATAATTGCAGCAATTTATACAATAATAATAGGAAATATTTATCAAATATCAGTAAAAGGATTAATAATATTATTATCACTCATAGTGATAATTTCACAAATATTAGAATTATTAAATAAATGTATTTGTAAAAAAGAAGGAGAGCAAAAACAAAGAACATTTACACCACAAATATCAGGAATCAAAGGTATAACTTTTAGGGCGATAATAACATTAGGATGTTTGCCATATAAAGCATATATCTCATTAAAATCAATAATAAAAACAATATACAGAAAAACAATAAGTAAAAAACATTTATTAGAATGGGTAACCTCAGAAGAGGCAGAAAGACAATCAAAAACAGATATAATTTCTTATTATAAACAAATGTATATAAATTGGATCTTAGGAGCAATTGTTATAATACTAAATATTAAAAACATATGTAGTGTTTTGCTAGGAATCTTGTGGATATTAATTCCATTTATAATGTGTGAAATAAGTAAAGAAAGCAAAAAGAAAACAGCAATAGAAACATTAAATGAAGAAAATAAAAAATATTTATTAAATATTGCAAAATCAACATGGGAATTTTTTGTAACATATCTAAATGAAAAAAACAATTATTTAATAATAGACAATTATCAAGAAGGAAGAAAACAAAAAACAGTATCAAGAACATCTTCTACAAACATAGGACTTTCACTATTAGCAGTAATATCAAGCTATGATTTAGGATTTATAACTTTAGAAAAAGCAATAGATTTATTAAAAAAGATATTAGATACAATAATAAGTCTAGAAAAATGGAATGGACATTTATATAACTGGTATGACACAATAACTAAAACACCATTAATGCCAAGATATATCTCAACAGTAGACAGTGGAAACTTTGTAGGATATTTATATACGACAAAAACATTTTTAGAAAATCTAAATTTGCCAGAATTAAACACATATATAGAATGTATAAATAAAATGATAAACGCAACAGACTTTTCATTATTATATGACAAAGAAAAGCAGATTTTTTCTATAGGATATAACATAGAAGAAAACAAACTAACTGATTCATATTATGATTTATTAGCATCAGAAGCTAGACAAGCAAGTTTAATAGCTATTGCAAAAAAAGATGTGCCTGCAAAACATTGGAACAAATTAAGCAGAACACTTACAACATTAGGAAAATATAAAGGACTAATATCATGGTCAGGAACATCATTTGAATATTTAATGCCAAATATTAATATACCAAAATACGAAGGCAGTTTATTAGATGAATCATGTAAATTTATGATAATGAGTCAAAAAGAATATGCAAAAAAATTACAAATACCATGGGGAATATCAGAAGCGGCATTTAATTTAAAAGATTTACAAGGAAACTATCAATATAAAGCATTTGGAATACCATGGCTAGGACTAAAAAGAGGATTAGCAGATGAAATGGTAACATCAACATATGGAAGTATATTAGCAATTCCAGACGAACCACAAGAAGTTATAAAAAACCTAAAATTATTAGAAAAATATGGAATGAATGGCAAATTTGGATTTTATGAATCTATAGACTTTACACCAGAAAGAGTAGAAAAAGCAACACCAGTAAAAACATATATGGCACACCATCAAGCATTAATATTATTAGCAATAAACAACTTATTTAACAATAATATCTTACAAAAAAGGTTTATAGAAAATCCAGAAATAAATAGTATATCTATACTTTTACAAGAAAGAATGCCAGAAACCTCAATAATAACCAAAGAAACAAAAGAAAAAATAGAAAAGCCTAAATATCAAGATTATGAAGACTATAGTGTTGTAACATACAATAAATTAGATGAAAGACTAATACGTGGAAATGTTATATCAAACGAAAATTATGTAATAGCAATGAATCAAAAAGGAGAAGGAGTAAGCAAATATAAAGATATATATATAAACAGATTCAAGAAAACAGACGATTATCCACAAGGAATATTTTTTAACGTAAAAAATATAAAAACAAAAAATATATGGAGTTCATGCCAATACAAAGAAACAAACAATTACAAAATAAGTTTTATGCCAGACAAAATAGAACAAGAAATAGAGCAAGATAACATAAAGACAAAAATACAAACAATAATCACTCCTGATGATAATTCTGAAATTAGAAAAGTAACATTAGAAAACAGGGGGCTAGAAGAAGAAATATTAGAAATAACTGCATATTTTGAACCAGTGCTTTCAAAAAAAGAACAAGATTATGCACATCCGGTATTCAACAATTTATTCCTAAAATTCAATTATGATGAAAACACAAATAGTATATTAGTAAAAAGAAGAACAAGAGAAAAAAGCGAGCAAAAGATATATTTAGCAGTAAATTTAGTTGCACCAGAAATAGAAACAATAGGGCAACTAGAATTTGAAATAGACAAAGAAAAATTTACAGGAAGAGGAAATATACAAATTCCAGAAATGGTAAAAAATTCAACGCCACTATCACAAAAAATATCACTAGTAACAGAAGGAATAATTGCATTAAAAAGAACAATAAAAATAAAACCACAAGAAAAAGTAGAGTTAGACCTAGTAATATCAGTAGGAGAAAGCAAAGAAATTGCATTAGAAAATATTAAAAAATATCAGAATAAAGAAAATGTAGCAAAAGCATTTGAAATATCAAAAGCACAAATAGAGGCACAAAGCAGATATTTAAGAATAAAAGGAAAAGACATAGAACAATATCAAAAAATACTATCATATATTATTTTTGACAATCCAAGTAAAAAATTACAATTAGAAAAATTGCCTAAAAAAATCTATGAACAAAGTGAACTATGGAAATATGGAATATCAGGAGATTTACCAATAATTTTAGTCAAAGTAAAAGATTTAAATGATTCTGATGTTATTAAAGAAATTTTAAAAGCATATGAATTTTTCAGAATAAAAAAAGTAGAAGTAGAATTAGTTTTAATTGATGAAGAAAAACATAGTTATGAAAACTATGTAAGAGAAGAAATGGAAAATATAGTTCTAAACTCACATTTAGCATATTTAAAAAATATAAGAGGTGGTATATTCCAACTTAATAAAAATGAAATAGACAAAAAAGATATGGAATTATTAGAATTTGTTGCAACAGTAATAATTGACAGTAGTAAAGGAAGTCTAAAAAATGCAATAAATGATATAGAAGAAGAATATTTTGAAAAAACAAAAATCATAGAAGATGAAGAAAATTCAAATGTAATAATAGAAGAAAAGCAGGAAGTAAATAATTTTATGAAAGAAATAGATGATTTAAAATATTTTAACGAATATGGAGCTTTCTCAAGTAATGGAAAAGAATATCTAATAAAAATGAACAAAGAAAATAGATTACCTACAGTATGGTCACATATCTTAGCAAATAAAAAATTTGGAACATTAGTTACAGAAAATATGGGAGGATATACATGGTATAAAAACAGCAGACTAAATCGTATAACCTCATGGGCTAATATGCCAACTTATGATATCCCATCAGAATCAATATATCTAAAAGATGAAGAAACAAAAAAAGTGTGGTCACTAGGATTAAACCCAATGCCAGATAATAATGAATATGATGTTATATATGGATTTGGATATGCAAAATATATTCATAAAAGTAATGGAATAGAACAAATATTAGAAGTATATGTGCCAAAAGAAGATAGTGTAAAAGTACAAATATTGCATTTAAAAAATACTACACCAAACAGAAAAAAATTAAAAATTTATTGTTACAATAAACTTGTAATAGGAGAAGATGAGCAAAAAATAACAGAATATATAGATTTAAAATATGATAAAAACAACAACATATTAATAGCACAAAATTTATACAATAGTGACTTTAAAGAAGTTGCATATGTAGCAAGTAGTGAAAAAATAAAATCATATACGGGTGATAAAAAATTCTTTTTTGGAAAAGGAGGAATTGGAAACCCTGATGGAATAAGAAAAACAATGTTAAACAATATAGGAAGTTTAGGAAAAAGCAGTTGTGTAGTATATCAATTAGAAGTAGAAATAGAAAGTTTTGGAGAAAAAGAAATATCACTATTATTAGGAGCAGAAGAAAATATTTTAGACAGTAAAAACATAGCATACAAATATAGTAAAATTCAAAATTGTAAACAAGAATTAGAGAACATAAAAAATGAATGGAAAAATAAAGTAGAAACATTACAAGTATATACTCCAATAGAATCAATAAATATAATGTTAAATGGGTGGGTATTATATCAAACAATATCAAGCAGATTATTAGGAAAGACAGGATATTATCAATCAGGAGGCGCATATGGATTTAGAGATCAATTACAAGACACATTATGTTTAAAATATGTGGATTCAGAATATCTAAAACAACAAATAATAAAACATAGTAAACATCAATTTGAAGAAGGAGATGTAGAACATTGGTGGCATGACGAAACACAAAGAGGAATAAGAACAAGATTTTCAGATGACTTATTATGGCTTGTATATGCAACACTAGAATATATTGACTTTACTGGAGATAATGAAATTTTAAATATAGAAACACCATATTTAAAAGGACAGATATTAGAACAAGGAATAGATGAAAGATATGATAAATATATAGAAAGTGATAAAACAGGAACAATATATGAACACTGCATAAAATCAATAGAAAAATCACTAAACTTTGGAAAACACGGATTACCTAAAATTGGTTCTGGAGACTGGAATGATGGAATGAACGAAGTAGGAAATAAAGGCAAAGGAGAAAGTGTATGGCTTGGATTTTTTCTATACAACATATTAGACAGATTTATACCAATAGTAAAACAAAAAGAAGAATTTGAAAGAGCAGAAAAATATGAAAAAATAAAACAAGAACTAAAAAAAGCATTAAATACAAGTGGCTGGGATGGAAGATGGTATAAAAGAGCATTTACTGATGATGGCCAAGTATTAGGAAGTATGGAAAATGAAGAATGTAGGATAGATAGTATAGCACAAAGCTGGTCAACAATATCAAAAGCAGGAGACAATGACAAAAAATATATATCAATGGAAAGTTTAGAAAATCATCTAGTAGACAAAGAAAACGGAATAATAAAACTATTAGATCCACCATTTGAAAAAGGAAAACTAGAGCCAGGATATATAAAAGCATATTTACCAGGAGTAAGAGAAAATGGAGGGCAATATACACACGCAAGCTGTTGGGTAACAATAGCAGAAGCAATGCTAGGATTTGGAGGAAAAGCATTTGAATTATATAAAATGATAAATCCTATAGAACATGCAAGAACAAAAGAAATGGCACAAAAATATAAAGTAGAGCCATATGTAATTCCAGCAGATATTTATGGCGCAGGAAATTTAGCAGGACGAGGCGGTTGGACTTGGTATACAGGCTCATCATGCTGGTATTACAAAGCAGGAATAGAATATATATTAGGAATAAAAATAGAAAAAGGAGTTTTAAAAATAAATCCAGGTATACCAAAAGATTGGAAAGCTTTTTCTGTAAGATATAAATGGAAAAATACACTTTATAATATATTAGTAGAAAATCCAAATGGATATGAAACAGGTATTAGCAAAATATTTATTAATAATATAGAACAAACCTCAAACGAAATTAAACTTCAAGAAAATGCAGGTGTTATGAATGTAGAAGTATTTTTGGGAGGCTAATGCTTTTGGGGACGGAGCAAAAAAGCACTAACTTAAGAACAGAGCAATCGATGACTTTTGCTCTGTTCTCAAATCATCAAATTATTAAAGTCAAATTAATTAGAATTGACAAAAATAGCTATTAAGAGTTAAAATCTTAATAGTTATTTTTATAAGAAAGATCTGAGTTTATATGGAAGAAGAATTACAAAAAATATATAACAAATGTAAAAAAGAATTAAAAGAAATAGGAATAAACATAGAAAAAGAACAAGAAATAGGAAAAATAGAAATAGGCATATCAAAAAGAAGCACAAAAAGGTATGGAGTATGCAAACAAGAAGAACCAGATTTAAGCACAAAATACTTAGAAAAAAAGGGAAACAAAATATTTATAAGATATGCCAAATATAAAAAGCACAAAATAGAAATAAGTGCATGGGTAATGGAATTGAATGAAGAAATAATAAAAAATACAATAATACACGAATTAATACATTGTTTACCAATGTGCAATAATCATGGAAAAGTATTCAAAGAATATGCAAAATACATAAACAATCAATTAGGCTATGATATAAAAACAACAGGAAATAAAAAAGAAGACTATAAAAAAAGCAATAAAAAATATATTGAAGAAAAGCAATATAAATATATAATAAAATGTAAGGACTGTGGAGAATTGTATTATAGAATGAGAAAGCCTAAAAATTTACAAAGATATAGATGTAGTTTATGTAATGGAAAATTAATAATAATTCAATAAATTTAACAAAACAGATTATGTAAAAAAATCAAAAAAGGACTTGTCTAAAAACAAGAATTGTGATATAAATATAAAAGAAAATAAAACTACGAAAGGACGGAGTTTTTGTGGAAAATATAAACAAGGATGTAAAAACAGTATTAATAGTTGATGACGAACAAGCAATAATTGATGTTGTTAAATTTAATTTATTAAAAGAAGGATATAGAACAATAGAAGCAACAGATGGTCAAACAGCATTAGAAATGGCATTAAAAGAAAGACCAAATTTAATAATGTTAGATATAATGCTTCCAAAAATGGATGGATTAACAGTATGCCAAAGAGTAAAAAGTGTAGTAAATATACCAATAATATTATTAACTGCAAAAGATGAAGAAGTAGACAAAATAGTAGGATTAGAACTTGGAGCAGATGACTATATAACAAAACCATTTAGTGTAAGAGAACTAGTAGCAAGAGTAAAAGCAAATATAAGAAAAGCAGATGCTACATTAGGGCAACAAACAAACGAAACAACAGATGCAGAAAAACCAAAAGTAAAAAGCAAAAAAATTATAGTTGGAGATTTAGAACTAGACTTAGACAAATTTGAAGTAAGAGTAAGAGGAAAAATAATAGATTTAACACTTAGAGAATTTGAAGTATTAAAGTTCTTAGCAAGCCAGCCAGGTCAAGTAACAACAAGAGAAATATTACTAGAAAAAGTATGGGGATATGAATATTATGGAGATATTAGAACAGTAGATGTAACAGTTAGAAGAATAAGAGAAAAAATAGAAACAGATACATCTGCACCAAAAATATTAATAACAAAAAGAGGAGTAGGATATTATATCGCAGCAGAATAAAAAATAAGTATAAAAAATAGAATTAGTTTTATAAAAATTAGTTCTATTTTATTATATTCTAGGAAAGTTCTCCGAATTACTTTTGACATATATAATAAAAATTAGCACATATATAAAATAGAAGTAACAACAACCAAACAAACAATATAAACTAATAAGTACTGAGATATAGAAGGCAAACTAAAACATAGTAGTTTTCAAAATGTCGAAAAATGCGGTGAAAAGTCAAAAAATAAGAAGAAAATTTATTGACAAAGACAATGAAAATAAGTATACTGAACTTAAGAATTATAATTCTAAATTTTTTTAATTCCAAAATTTTAAATCAAAGAAATCCCAAAAAAGCAAAAGAAAAGAAATTCAAAACAGAGAGGAGGCAGAAAAATATAAAATAATGAATCATGAACTAATTTGTAATAGAAATTATGTTTTAAGTAAAATTCTTTCAAATTCAAATTACACAAATATAATAAAAGATTTATTACAAAGCATTTTAGAAATAGAAATCAAAGACATAAAAATAAATAGCTATATTAATGTTCTAGAAAAATACATCCCTACATATGAAAAAATGGGAGTAGTAGATGTTAGAGTAATAACCAAAAAAGAAGAAGAACTAAATATAGGAATACAGTTTATAGACGGAAAACATATACAGAAAAAAATAGCATTATACTATTTATTTGTTCATACAAATCAAATTTATTATGAAGACAATAGAAATACAGCAAGAACAATTACAATCAATATATTAGATTTTACATATTATCAAGCTTTAGAATATCATAAAATAGAATATTTAAATAAATTTAAGTCAATAGATTTTAGTGAAGAAAAAGCTGAAACTCATATCGTAGAATTACCAAAATTTAAAATAAAAAACGAAAAAGAAATAACAAAAAAAGAACAATGGATTGCATATTTTAAAGGTGCAGATACAAAAACAATAGAAACAATAAAAGAAAAAAACATATATATAAAATATTTAGACGATTTAGTAAAAGAATATTGGAAAAAAGAAAAAATAGAATAGAAAAAAAGAAAAAAGAAAAGAAAATAGGAAATTGCACTAAAATGCAATTTCCTAAAAGAAAAATTTATATAAAATTATTATAGACTAATGTGCAGATTTTGCACCATTTTTCAAAGTGATTTTTACAACAGTACCTTCTTCAACTTTTGAATTAGCCGGAGGATCCTGAGAAACAACTGTACCTGAGCCATCAATAGAAACATTTAAATTTAAATTATGCAAAGCACTTATAGCTTGAGCAGAAGTCTTTAAATTTAAATCAGGAACTGTAACAGAAGTTCTAGCAGTGTTAGAGCTATCGTAAAGAAGTACAATAGAATCTTTAGAAAGAGAAACACCTGGCTTTGGAACTTGATCAGAAACAGTAGTTTCATTTTTATTCTGATTGGTTATAGATTTTACTTTAAATCCAGCAGCAGTTAATACCTTTTCAGCTTCTGTAAATGTTTTATTTCTAACATCTGAAATTTGAATCAAATTAGAAGATGTTGAATCAGTTGATTCAGAAGGAACACCCATATAAGGTAAAATTTTTGTCAACATTTGAGAAGCAACAGGAGCAGCAACTTGACCACCTTGTTGACCCTTATTTAATCCATAGAAACACACAAGTAAAACGATTTGAGTATCTTCAACAGGAGAAATAGCAACAAAAGAAGCAACATATCCTTCACTCTCTTTACCATCTGGAGGCTCAGAAGTACCAGTTTTACCACCAACAGAATAACCAGTAACAGAACCACGATAACCAGTACCATCAACAACTACAGATTCCATTAAATCTTTCATAGTATTTGCTGTTTCCTTAGAAAGAACTTGTCTTACTTGAGTTGGCTCTATAGTAGTAACAGCACCAGTGTCAGTATTAGTAATTTTATCAACAATCATAGGTTTCATTAAAATACCATCATTAGCAATTGCAGAAATTGCTGTAATCATCTGCAAAGGGGTGATACTAAGCCTTTGCCCAAAAGACATAGTAGCAAGTTCAACATCAGCAACACTAGATTCTTTTGTAAATAAAGAATTAGACTCACCATATAAATTGCTACCAGTCGAATCAAATAAACCATAAGCACGATAATATTTGTAAAGTGTAGAAACACCAATTCTTTTACCTAATTGCATTAAAGCAGGGTTACAAGATTTTTCCAAAGCTTTTCTTAAAGATAAAGAACCATGCGGAGTTGTACTCCAACAACTAATTTTCTTATCTGCAACTTGTTCATAACCATTACAAGTAAAATCACCTTCAACATCTGGAGTAGTAATATGTTCTTCCAAAGCAACAGAAGCAGTAATCAATTTAAAAACAGAACCAGGTTCATACAAATCAGAAACACATTTATTTCTCCACATTGAATGTAAAGCATTACTCTTATCTTCTGAAGAAAGAGAATCATAATTAGAAGCAATAGAATCATTAGGAGTAAAAGGTGTATTAAGATTATAATTAGGATAATCTGCCATAGCTAAGATTTTTCCAGTTTTAGGATTCATAGCAATACAAGTACCACCACTCTTAGCATTTAAATTAACACAAGCTTGAGCTAGATATTCTTCCACAATAGTTTGAATATTATAATCAATAGTTAAAGTTAAATCACTTCCATTTTCCGCAGAAATATAAGTTTCTTCAGCATTAGGAATTTCCTCTTGGTCACTACCTTTAGAGCTAACAATTTTTCCAGGAGTACCTTGTAAAACAGAATTATAAGTAGATTCCAAACCAACAATTCCGGAATTATCTGTACCACAAAAACCTAAAACATTAGAAAGGACAGTATCATGAGGATAATAACGTTTAGAATCTTCATCAATATTAATTCCAACAGAAATTTTATTTTCTTTCATCCAATTCTTTAAAGTTTCAACTTTATCTTGATCTATTTTTTTAGCAATTGTTTCTACTTGAGAATCACTTTTAACCTTTTCTAAAGTTTCATTATAATCCAATTCAAAAATATCAGACAATCCTTTAGCAACTTTTTCCTTAAGTTCATTAGTTTTCTTTTCGTCTTTAGAATCAGAAATCTTTTGAGGATTAATAGTAATAGTATCAACAGCAACACTACTTGCCAAAACTTTACCAGTAGAATCATAGATGTTTCCACGTTTAGGACTAATAATTTGATTAATAGTTTGCTGAGAATAAGCTTTTTCTTTTAAATAAGCACCATCAACAAATTGAATAACAGCAAGTCTAGAAACAAGCAAAACTAAAATAATAATAGAAACTAAAAAAATAGTTTTTAATTTTTTAGTATGTATAAAATTTTGAGAAGTAAAATCATTATTTATATTTAAAACTTTTGAATCATTTTCATTTATATCTTTTTTCATAATACCACAATCCTCTCTAGATGTATAAATTTGGTTAGAAAAAAATAAATTTTTCAACAAAATTCAACATTAGTATATTTATTAAAAAATCTTTAGTTAAAATTTAAGTAAAAATATTGTATAATAAAAAACCCTAAAAATCAATAATTTTATAAAAAAAGGAGGCAAAAATGTTATCAATAATACACACAATTTCACTAATGGGATTAGATGGAAAACTTGTAGAAGTTCAAACTGACATAACAGGAGGACTACCAGGTTTTGAAATTGTAGGACTACCAGATATAACAGTAAAAGAATCAAAAGAAAGAATAAAATCAGCAATAAAAAATACAAAAATAGAATCAAGAAGTAGAAAAATTCTAATAAATTTAGCACCATCAGATATAAAAAAAGAAGGAAGTGGATATGACTTACCAATTGCTGTAGGAATATTATTAGCAATTGGAGCAATTAAAAAATTTAACACAAAATCAACAATATTTATAGGAGAACTAGCACTAGATGGAAAAATCAATAAAGTACCAGGAATATTGCCAATATGTATAGAAGCCAAGAAAAACAACATAAAAACAATTTATGTACCAAAAGAAAACGAAAAAGAAGCAGCAATAATAAAAGAATTAGAAATAATACCAGTATCAACATTAGAAGAAGTAATAAAATATATAAATGGAAATAAAGAGCCACCAAAAACAAAAATAAAAATAGAATTCCAAAAAGAAGATTATCAAAAATATGACATAGATTTTTCAGACGTAAAAGGGCAAGAAAATGCAAAAAGAGCATTAGAAATAGCAGCAGCAGGATGGCATAATTGCTTACTTACTGGAAGCCCTGGTCGGAGGGAAAACAATGCTAGCAAAAAGATTACCAACAATTTTACCAGATCTAACATTTGAAGAAGCATTAGAAATAACAAAAATCCATAGTATAGCAGGAATATTAAAGAGTGAAACAGGAATTATAACAACAAGACCATTTAGAACACCACATCACACAATATCAACAACATCAATGGTAGGAGGAGGAAGAATACCAAAACCACGGAGAAATAAGCTTAGCACATTATGGAGTACTATATTTAGATGAACTATTAGAATTTAGAAAAGAAGCATTAGAAGCACTTAGAGGACCATTAGAAGAAAGAAAAATAACAATTTCGAGATTATGGGCAAGTTTATCATATCCATGTAATTTTATGCTAATAGCAAGTATGAACCCATGTCCATGTGGATATTATGGAAGCAATATTAGAGAATGTACATGTAGTCAAACAGCAATAAAAAATTATTTATCAAAAATTAGTGGACCATTGCTAGATAGAATAGACATAAATGTAAACGTAAAACCTGTAGAATATAAAAATTTAGAATCAACAAAAAAAATAGAAACATCAAAAGAAATAAAACAAAGAGTAGAAAAAGCAAGAAACATCCAAAAAGAAAGATATAAAAATACAAAAATCTTATACAATAGTGAATTAACACCAAAACTAATAGAAAAATATTGTGAATTAGAAAAAGAAGGAAAATCATTAATGAAAAAAGCCTTTATAAATTATGGCCTAAGTGTAAGAACATATACAAGAATTCTTAAAGTTGCAAGAACTATAGCAGACTTAGAAGAAAACGAAAAAATAAACACACAAAATATAGCAGAAGCAATACAATATAGAATTATAAACTAAAAAAGGAATGTGAAAAAATTGCAAAAAGAAAAAATAATATATTATAAAGACAAAGAATACCCACAAAATTTAAAAAGACTAAAAAAACCACCAAAACAAATATATGTATTAGGAAATATAGAACTATTAAAAACAGAAAACACAAAAATAGCAATAGTAGGAACAAGGAAGAACACAGAATATGGGAAAAATATGGCATTAAATTTTGCAAAAAAACTAAGTCAAAAAGGAATAACAATAGTTAGTGGATTAGCAAGTGGAATAGACAGCTATGCACATAAAGGAGCAATGATAGAAAAATCAAAAACAATAGTTGTACTACCATGCGGATTTAAAAATATATATCCAAAACAAAATAAAGAATTATTTGAAATAATCATAAAAAATGGAGGGCTAGCAATAACAGAATATAGTGAAGAAACAGAAGCAGATAGTTCAAAATTTACTGAAAGAAATAGAATAGTAGCAGGAATAAGTCGAGGAATACTAGTAGTAGAAGGAGATTATAGAAGTGGAACAAGAAACACTGCAAAAATAGCAAAAGAATTAGAACTACCAATATTTTGCATACCAAGTAATTTAGAAAGTAAAAAAGGATATGTACCAAATTTACTTATAAAACAAGGAGAAAACATTGCAACAAGTGAAAAAGACATTATAGAAAAAATCCAAAGCATAACTAACCAAAAAGAAAGAGAAAAGAAAACAAGATTTGAATATAAAATAGAAGAAAAATTTAATAAAATGTATAAATTAAAAAATAGTGAACAAAGTAAATACAAAATATATAAATATATAAAGGACGAACCATTTGATATTGATGAAATTTTACAAAAAAGTAATATGAACATACAAGACATAAATTATGAAATAACAATGTTGACATTAGAAGGAAAAATCAAAGAAATACCAGGACAAAGATACATAAAAATACAAGTAAGAAATTAACAAAAGGAAGGAATAAAGCAAGATGAAAAATAATTACAAAATAGGAAGGAATGGAGAAGCAATAGCCCAAAAATATTTAGAAAAAAACGGATATAAAATAATAACAACAAACTATTATACAAGAAAAGGAGAAATAGATATAATAGCAACACAAGGAAAAGAAATAATATTTATAGAAGTAAAAACAAGAAGCAGTATAGAATTTGGCAGACCAATAGAAGCAATAAACAAAAACAAACAAAAACATATGTATCAAACAGCAAAATATTATATACATAAAACAAAACAAGAAACAAAATGCATAAGATTTGATGTAATAGAAGTATATATAATAAATGGAAAAATAAAAGTAAATCATATAAAGCAAATATTGTAAAATCAAGGATAACATGGTATAATATGCAAAGGAAAAACAATAAAAAGTCATCCAATAAAGGAGGAAAAAATATTATGCCAACAATATTAGAAGAAACAAAATTTATAATGAATAAATATAACATAAAAGCTGACAAAAGATTAGGACAAAACTTTTTAGTAGAAGATGAAACAGTAAATAATATAATAGAAAGCAGCCAAATAACTGAAAAAGATTTAATAATAGAAATAGGACCAGGCCTAGGAACTCTAACAAAAGAATTACTAGAAAAGGCAAAAAAAGTAATATGTATAGAATTAGACACAAGAATGATAACAATTTTAAAAGAAAGATTTGCATTATATAAAAATTTTGAAATAATACATGAAGATGTTTTAAAAGTAGACTTAAAAAATCTAATAGAAACAGAAAAACAAAAAGATAATGAAATAAAAAAAGTAAAAATTGTAGCAAATTTACCTTATTATATAACAACACCAATAATAATGAAATTATTAGAAGAAAAATTAGATTTAGAAACAATAACTGTAATGGTACAAAAAGAAGTAGCAGATAGATTAACAGCAATACCAGGAACCAAAAAAGCAGGAGCAATCACATATAGTGTATTCTACTATGCAGAAGCGGAAGAAATATTAGAAGTAAAACCAGAAAGCTTTATACCAGCACCAGAAGTAACCTCAGAAGTAATACAATTTAAAATAAGAAAAGAACCACCAATAAAAGTCATAGATGAAAAAACAATGTTTAAAATTATAAAAAATGCCTTTACACAAAGAAGAAAAACATTATTAAATTCATTAGTGAATACTAAAATTTTCACAAACAAAGAACAAGCAGCAAAAGTTTTTAAGAATCTAAATATAAAAGAAAATATAAGACCAGAAGAACTAAGCTTAGAAGAATTTGCAAAAATTGCAGATGAAATGAAAGGAAAATGAAATAAATGTACGGAATAGGAATAGGAGAAAGCGATTTTAGAGGGATAAGGATAAGAAAAAATTATTATATAGACAAAACAATATCCATTTGAAAAAGAACAAATAAAAGAAATATTATCATATAAAGAAGATGAAATAGTATTAAGAAACAGTATAAAAACACTAAGTAAATATTTAAATAGATATTATGATAAGCCAGTAATGCTATTTTTAAACGAATATGATGTACCATTACAAAATGCATATATAGAAGGATATTATCAAGAAGCCATAAAATTCTTCAAAATATTTTATGGAACAACATTCAAGGATAATCTATGCTTAGAAAAAACAGTATTAACAGGAGTATCAAGAGTAGCAAAAGAAAGCATATTTAGTGGAGCAAACAACTTTGATGTATATACAGTATTAGATGACGAATTTAGTGACGACTTTGGCATAACAGCAAAAGAAATGGATAAAATTATAAAAGACTTTGATGTCCAAGACAAAAAAGAAGAAAGAAAATACGAAGAAGATTTACAAGAAAGAGGATATACAAACATAACAAAAATGGTATTTGCATTTAAAGGTAAAGAAGTAAAAATGAAAATAATATAAAAAAATAAAAGCAACTCTATAAATAAAGTTATGCTCTAAGCTCTAAAAATAAGAAAAAACATTGCAATAATTTAAAAAATATAGTATACTTTAATAACAAAAATATATAATTAGGAGGGCATAACTATGCGGAAAAAGAAGCCGTTTATGGTAGAATTTACGGGAACACCAGAAGCTGGAAAAACAACAGCTATCAAAGTAGTTTCCAACATGCTTGAAAATGCAGGACATTCAGTAATGATACTTGAAGAATCCGCTGAAAAGCTGCCAAACGAAATACCCAAAGGAACATTTGATGCAAACTTATGGATGCACTTTGTAACACAAGCAGGTATATTTAAAGCAACTTATTCACAGGCAGAAGTGGTTCTAATTGACAGAGGAATTATCGATAGCAAGTTTTATGCTTGGAAGTTTTTTTATGAAAAAAAAAGCAAGCTTAGAAGAATACAAGTATTTTAAAAAAACATGCTTATCAAATGTAAATCCGGACTTACTTTTAGGACTAATAGTTTCACCAACAACCGCTTTGAAACGTAGAGGAGCTGAAGGAAAAATCGTAAAAGAAGAATACATAAAAGAGTACAACAAGTATTTTTGTGATTTTTTCAATGACGTAAATTTACGTAAAAGCCTAATAAGAACAGATGAGTTAGAGATCTCAGCAATGAATGAAATGATTTATAAAATCATTTCAGACGCATTATAAAAACAGAAAGGCACAGAAGTTAGTACTTTTGTGCCATTTTATAAAAAAGGAGAATGTTATGAAGAAATTTATAAAAAAGATACAAAATATATGCAGAGAAAATAAAAAAGTAGCAATGTTTATAGATATGGATGGAACAATAACTGTATATGAAGTTTATCCAGAAGGAAACGTAAAGGAAAAGATGGAAGAAGAATACCAAAAAGCAGAACCAATAGAATACATAATAGAAATATTAAAAGAAATAAATGATATACCAAACATAGATTTATATATATTAACATTAGCAAAAAGTTTAAAAATATTAAAAGAAAAACAAGAATGGCTAAGAAAATATGTACCATTTATAAAAGAAGAAAATTGGATTATAATAAATAAAGAAAACAAAGAATATTCAAAAGAAAATAGAGATATAGTAAAAGCAGAGAAAATGAAAGAAAAAAAAGACAAATATGATAAAGTGATTTTACTAGATGATGATCATAAAATTTTAAAAGAAACACAAAAATTCTTAAAAGAAAATGTTAATGTATTTCATATATCATCAATTTTAATTTAAAAAAGATTTTCAAAAAGCTTTTATTATGATATAATAAAAAAGAAAGAATAATATTTAAAAGAAGGGAAGGTGTTAAAATGAATCAAATATTAGTAACAGAAAAATTATATGTAACACCTGAACTAAAAAGAAAGAAAAAAATATACAAAATTAATTTTATAATATCAATAATACTAGTATTAATAATAAGTACCATTTTTATATATACAAATTATGAAAGAAATAAAAGTGAACAAGTATCTGAACAAATATTAGCAAATATAAAAGAAACGCAAGAAGAAGCAGAAAAAGCAAAAGAAAAAGCACAAAGCGATGTATTAACAGTAGTATTAAACAATGCACAAGAAGACTTAAAAGTAAAAACATTAGATGAAAGTGACTACAAAACACTAATAGATAAAAAAGAAACAACAGAAAATGGATATAGTTATTATACAATAGCAAAAATAGAAATCCCAAAATTAAACTTAAGTTATCCAATAATAGAAGGAGTAACAGGAACAGAAAAAGAAACAGAAGAACTATTAAAAATGTCACCATGCAAATTAGCAGGACCAGAACCAAATGAAAAAGGAAATTTCTGTATAGTAGGACACAACTATAGAAACCAAAAATTCTTTAGTAAAGTTCCAACACTTGAAGTAGGAGAAAAAATAATAATAACAGATTATACAAAAAGTACTGAGGGAAACGCAGTAACATATGAAATATATAATGAATACACAGTAGTGCCAGAAGATATTAGTTGTTTAGAACAAAAAACAAAAGGAAAAAAAGAAATAACCCTTATAACATGTACAGATGATGGAAAGCAAAGATTTATAGTAAAAGCAAAAGAAGTGTAAAAATAAGTTATATAAAGCTCGCAAATTTATATTTTTATAAAAGCATAAATTTACGAGCTTTTTAATATTCTAGGAAAGCTATTCGAACTTCCTAAAATATTAAAATAACAATGCTACGATAATTGCTTTGCAAATTTCGTGTACAAACAAATACGGAGATTTTAGAAATTTGAATGTTATTAATGTCCAATTTTGTTCTATTGAAAAAAGCATTTTTTAGATAAAAAATAGTAAAGAGCTAAAAATTTTAAAAAAAACATAAAAAAATCATAAAAATTCAGAAAAACACTTGCAAAATTAAAAAAGTTATATTACAATAAAATTGCAGTGGTAAAAAGTGGCACAAAGTGGTAGAAAAGTGGAAAGAGGTGAAACCAGATGTTAATGGGAGAATATAGCCATTCTTTAGACACAAAAGGAAGGTTAATAATGCCAGCAAAACTAAGACAAGACATCGGGGACAAGTTCATCTTAACAAAAGGTTTAGATGGATGCTTATTTGCGTTCTCTCAAACAGAATGGAATAACTTTGAAGAAAAACTAAAAAGTCTACCATTATCAGACAAAAATGCAAGAAATTTTGTAAGATTCTTTTTATCAGGGGCCACAGAATGTGAAATAGACAAACAAGGAAGATTCCTAATACCAACAAACTTAAGAACAGCAGCAAACTTAGAAAAAGATGCAATAATAATTGGAGTAGGAACAAGAATAGAAATATGGAACAAAGAAACATGGGAAAAATGCGATGAAGAAATATCAGCAGATGAAATCGCAGAAAACATGGCAAATTTAGGTATATAACTTGAAAAAGTTTATATAAAAAACTAAAGAAAAAAAGTAAAAAAGACAAAAGACAAATCCTCATTAATATATATTTTAAGCAAAAGACAAAAAAACGAAAGAAATCAAAACAAAAGAAAAATACACATCAGATAAATAAAACAAAAGATTAAAAAAATTACAGAAGAGAATAAAACTAAAGAATACACTACAAAAGATAAAGCAACAAAAGAAAAAACAAAAGAATAGAAGATATTGCAAAAGAACTCGAAAAAATACAAAAGTTTTAATAATATACTTTTGACAAAGCAGCTGGAATTTCCAGCTGCATGAGGACCTTAAAAATTAAAAATAAAGAGGTATTAATTTGAAATTTGAACACAAACCAGTAATGTTAGATGAATGTATAAAAGGATTAAAAATTAAGCAAAACGGAATATATGTAGATGGAACATTAGGAGGAGCAGGACATAGCAAAGAAATAGCAAAAGCCTTAAAAAATACAGGAATATTGATAGGAATAGACAGGGATCAAGAAGCACTACAAGCAGCAAAGGCAAATTTAAAAGAATATAAAAATATAAAATACATACATGGAAACCATGACGATATAATAAGTATATTAGAAAACGAAAATATAGATGGAGTAGATGGAATACTATTAGATTTAGGAGTATCATCATATCAATTGGACGAAAGAAATCGTGGATTCAGCTATTTAGGTGAAAACATTTTAGATATGAGAATGGACAAAACACAAGAGCTAACTGCAAAAAAAGTAGTAAACGAATATAGTGAAGAAGACCTAAGTAATATAATTTACGAATATGGAGAAGAAAGATTTTCTAAAAAAATAGCATATAATATTTGCAAAAAAAGAAAAGAAAAGCCAATAGAAACCACCAAAGAACTAGTAGAAATAATAGAAGAATCAATACCAAAATCAAAACAAAATGATGGACATCCAGCCAAAAGAACATTTCAAGCAATTAGAATAGAAGTAAATAATGAAATAAAACCATTATATAGTACCATATTAAATTGCATAAAATGTTTAAATTCGCAAGGAAGGTTATGTGTTATAACATTTCATTCACTAGAAGATAGAGCAGTAAAAAAAGCAATGTTAGATGCAAAAGGAAAATGCACATGTCCACCTGATTTACCATATTGTGTATGTGGAGCAAAATCAGAGGGAAAAATAATAACTAAAAAACCAATAATAGCAAGTAAAGAAGAACAAGAAGAAAACTCAAGAAGTAAAAGTGCAAAGCTTAGAATTTTTGAAAAAGCTTAAAGAAAAGAACAAAAGCGGACATTAATAACATTAGCACTTATTAGAACATTTTAAAGTCTGCGTATTTGTGCGCAAACTTTGCAAACTTATAAAAATAAAAACAAAAGAAGGGAGGAAAAAATAATAATGGCAAGAAATTATTATCAATATGATACTAACCCAAGAAAAGTACAAACAGAAGAACAAATGCCAAATAAAAACAAGAGCAGAAAAAAATCTGGGTTAAAAGTTGTAAAAGAAATGCCAAAACAACAACCAAAAGTATCAAAAGAACAAAAAAGAAAACATGTAAAATTAACAATGTTTGCATTATTAGCTTTTACAGTTTTATTAGCCATTAGTTATCAAAACTCCCAAATAACAGTAAAATTCAATGAAATGCAAGAACAAAAGAAAAAATTAGCAACAATACAAAAAGAAAATGAACAATTAGAAATAAATATAGAAAACAATTTAAATATAAAAAACATAGAAAAAGAAGCAAAAGAAAAATTAGGAATGGAAAAACTAACTAATAAACAAACTGTGTATGTAACACTACCAAAAAAAGATTATGTCGAATCAGCAACTGAAAAAGTAGTATTAAAAGAAGAAAAAACATGGTTACAAAAAATTGCTGATTGGATATTTCCAAATAAATAAAAAATATTATAAACAACAAACAAAATCATAGTAATGAAAACAGCAAGCCTCTAATAGATATTATTAGAGGTGTTTTTGTATGAATACATATAAAAGAAAAGAAGACAAAAAATTAAGAGTATCTACCAAAAAAAGAAAAAACAAAAAAACAAGAGAAATACCAACAAAAAAAAGAATAAAAAATAAAACAATAACAAGTGAAATATCTACCAAAAAAAGAATGAGAAATATATTATTTACATCATTTTTAGTTTTTACAATTTTAATAGGAAGAATAGGATTTATACAAATAATACAAGGAGGAGAATTATCATCAATGGCATATGAACAGCAAACATTAGACAGAGCAATAAATCCAAAAAGAGGAACAATATATGATAGTACAGGAAAATATATATTAGCAATAAGTAGTACAGTAGAAACAGTAACAGTAAATCCGGGAAATATAGAAAAAGACAAAAAAGAATTAGTAGCCAAAAAATTATCAGAATTATTTGAATTAGACTACGAAAAAATATTAAAAAAAGTAACAAAAAGAAGTTCAATAGAAACAATTGTAAAAAAAGTAGATAAAGAAAAAACAGACCAATTAAGAGAATGGATGGAACAAAACAACATAACCACAGGAATAAATATAGATGAAGACACAAAAAGATATTATCCTAATAACAGCTTAGCTGCACAAATAATAGGATTTTGTGGTAGTGACAATCAAGGGCTTGATGGAATAGAAGCAAAATACGAAAAAGAACTAGCAGGAACCAAAGGAGCGATTAAAAGGCATACAGATGCTAAAGGTGCAGAAATAGGCGAAGAAGGAGAAAAATATATTGCAGCAATAGATGGAAATGATTTAGTATTATCAATAGATTATAATATTCAATCAATAGTAGAAAAATATTTAAAAGAAGCATGTATTGACAATAAGTGTACAGATGGTGGAAACATAGTAGCAATGAATCCAAAAACAGGAGATATTTTGGCAATGGCAACATATCCAACATATAATTTAAATGATCCATATTCAGCATATACAGAAGAATTACAAGGCATATGGCCAAATTTAGAACAAGGAGAAAAGACCAAACAATTACAAGCAGTCTGGAGAAATAGAGCAATTGCAGACACATATGAACCTGGCTCAACATTTAAAACAATAACAGCCTCAGCATCTATAGAAGAAGGGCTAGTTACAGATATAGATAAACAAGGACAATTTTGCTGTACAGGAGGAATAGAAGTAGCTGGAGTAAGAATAAAATGTTGGAGATATTATAGACCACATGGCTCAGAGAGCTTAAGACAAGGACTTATGAACTCATGTAACCCAGTATTTATAGGGCTTGGACAAAAATTAGGAGTTCATACATATTATAGCTATTTACAAAAATTCGGATTATTAGAAAAAACAGGAATAGACTTACCAGGAGAAGGAGGAAGCATATTTTTAAAAGAAGAAAAAGCAGGACCTGTAGAATTAGCTACAATAAGTTTTGGCCAAAGGTTTGAAATTACTCCTATTCAATTAGTTACAGCAGTTTCAAGCATTGCAAATGGAGGAAATTTAATTCAACCTAGAGTTGTAAAACAAATAATAGACAGTAAAACAGGAGAAAAAAGAGATGTAGAGGTCAAAATAAAATCACAATCAATTTCTAAAGAAACATCAGAAAAAGTTTTAAGTATGATGGAATCAGTTGTTTCTGAAGGAACAGGAAAAAATGCTAAAGTTGCAGGCTATAGAATTGGTGGAAAAACAGGAACTTCTGAAGATGGTGTAAACACTAACAAATATGTTACATCTTTTTTAGGAGTAGCACCAATAGAAGACCCACAAGTTGTTTTACTAATTACTTTATATAATCCAACAGGAGAAGGAGGACACCAAGGAGGGGGAGTTGCAGCTCCAGTTGGAGGTCAGATATTTAGCGAAATATTACCATATTTAGAAGTTGTACAGGGAAATGAAACTGAAGAAATAGAGGAAGTAAGTGTACCAAATATAACAGGATTATCAATAAAAGAAGCAAAGAAAATATTAAAAGAAGTAGGATTAGAAATAAGTATTGAGGGAATTACAGAAGAAAATAAAGAGGGGCTAGATATAGAAAATATAATAATTAAAGAGCAGACACCAACAGAAAGAATTAAGATAAATAAAGGAAATAAAGTTTTTGTGAAATATTAGAAAGAAAACGAGGTATATATATTCGATAGAAAATAGCTGGGAATTAATAAAACAGCTATTTTTGTATCAAATTTTAAAAATATAAAAATTATCTTTTACAAAAATAAAATAAACAAAATAAAAAGAATTATAAAAAATAAAATGGACAAAATAAAAAAAGAAAAATAAGTATGAAATAATAAAAATTCATTATTATATTAAAATATCAAAAAGAAGGGAATGAGAGTTGAAATGAAAATTTTTGAAAATAAAGATTATAAATATATAAGTGACTTTATAGAAAGCAAGTCATATATTTTAGGGAACAATAAAGAATTTAGTAAGTATTATATGAATTTATCAAAGTTAATAGAAGAATTAGACAATTCATTAGAAGGGGAACAAAAAGAAAAATTTAATGAAATAATAAAACTATTTTATAAAACAGAAGAATATTATTTTGCATTTAGTTATTCATTAGGAATAAAATACGGAGAAGATTTAAAAAAAATCTAAAGTGTTTTTAGTGCTTTTGGGGCCGGACTCAAAAAAACACTAATGCTTTTGGGGCCGGACTCAAAAAACACTAAAAATTCAAAAAAACTAATGATTCGAAACGGGAAAAATCATTAGTTATAAAACATAAAATAAAAAATTATTTAGACAAAAAATAATCAATAAAATGTAAAATAGAATCTTTGTCACGCTTACTCAATTTTTTAAATTTCTCATCATATATAGAGATAGAGTTTTTTATATTATTATCTAATAAATCAAACAAAATTATATCAGGAGTTATTTGATATGCATTACACAATTTAATTAAAGTATCAATGCTCCCTTTTGACATGCCTCTTTCAATTTGACTAATATGTCTAGGCTCTAGGCCAGTTAATTCAGCAACTTCATTTTGAGTTAATTTATTTTTTAATCTATATTTTTGACAAACTTTTCCTATGTGTTCGTTCATTTCAATGTTTTTCATATAATTACCTACTTTCAATTAATATATAAATATAATATAAACTTTTAAGCAAATTTTTAGAATGATTTTATAAACGATAAAAAACAATTTATAAATGATATTTTTACAAAAAACTATTTACACTAAAAAAAGTTTTTGATAAAATACAAATTGACAAAACTCGTATTTAAAATACAAAAGAATAAAAATGAATAGGAGGGGAACGATGTATAAAGTATAAAGTAATAAAAAAATGTAAATACTATATAATAGTAAGACTTTAAGATTTATATAAAAACTTAAGAAAAAAATTTAATATCTTCACTAAAAAGCAAAATAATTTAAAAAAATTAACTATATAGCAATTGAGTGAAGTGAGAAAGGAATGGAGTTTTAGATGGAAAGCAAAATAAGAAATAAAGGTATAACATTAATAGCATTAGTAATAACAACTATCGTACTTCTAATACTAGCAGGAGTGACAATAGCGGCTTTAAGTGGAGACAATGGAATATTAACAAGAGCAAAAGAAGCAAAAGAAAAGACTAGCCAAGCACAAAAAGAAGAAGAACAAACATTGTCAAACATGGAAGACGCTTTAAATAATGCAACAAATTTTAATAATATAAATTTATCAAATACAAACCCAGCAGGAGCAATGCCTTCTGGTTCAACAGTAATAGAATCAGATGCAAATAAAGGAATAGTAATAAAAGACAAAAATAATAATGAATGGGTATGGGTAGAAGTACCAAAAACAACAGTGTTTTCAGGACTTACAATTGATACAAATAATATGTCAACTGAAATTTATATAGCAATAAAAGAAAAATTAATAGCATATGCAACAACGTATAGAGAAGGAAAAGCAGGTCAAGGATTAAATTGGCAAGATGAATGGTACGAAGGCTGTGGAATGACTTCAGAAGAATATACAGAAGCATATCAAAAAATGTTAAAAAGTGTATATAATTATGGAGGATTTTGGGTTGCAAGATATGAAGCAGGAATAGAAGGAAGTACAACAGATACATCAAAAACTAGAACATCACATTCAAATGTAGTAATTGGAATATCACCAAAAGCAATAAGTCAAAAAGATGCAATACCATATAACTGGTTATTATGTAGTGAAGCACAAGCATTAGCAAAAGAGATGAAACCAAGTAATGATTATACAAGTAGTTTAATGTTTGGAATTCAATGGGATATAGTATGCAAATTCTTAGAAATAAAAAGTGGAGGAACAATAGGCGAAATAAATTCCAATAGTACAAGTTGGGGAAATTATAGTAATACAACAAGGACAATATCAAGTGTAAATGCAAAACATTCAACAGATACTGGCAAAACTTGGGAAGTAATAACAGGAACAAAAGCTGCAAGTAATATTATATTATCAGCAGGAGCATCAGAAGAAACCAATAAAATGAATATATATGATTTAGCAGGAAATGAATGGGAATGGACGTTAGAATATGCTAATTCTAGCAATGATAAGAGCTGTGTTATTAGAGGAGGCAGTTATTATGATACAGGTTCTAGTTTTTCAGCCGCTAGTCGCTCAAATTATGATACGAAACACAACTACAACAATGTTAGCTTCAGAAGTACATTTTATAAATAAAAAAATAAACTGTATAAATTTTAGCAATATAATTTATACAGTTATATTTTTTCCCATAATAGCAAAAAAATAAAAAAAACTCTATACAAAAAAGAAAAATAGATATATAATATACTAAAAATTGCAGATAAGACTTTATCAGCAAAACATAATAAAACGAAGGGATGATTCTAAATGGAATTAAAAAAAATATTAATAGGGCTAGAAGGGTTAAAAGTAAGAGGAGACTTAAATAAAGAAATAAAAGGAATAGAAAAAAACTCAAAAGAAGTAAAAGAAGGATATCTATTTATAGCAATAAAAGGATTTGCAGTAGATGGGCACCAATTTATTGAAAACGCAATAGAAAACGGAGCAACAGCAATAATGATAGAAGAAGGGTGCAATATAAAAGGAATAAAAATACCAGAAGAAATAACAGTAATAATGGCACCAAACACAAGAGAAGGATTAGCAATAAGTGCATCAAACTTTTACGGAAATCCATCAGCAAAGCTAAAACTAATAGGAGTAACAGGAACAAAAGGAAAAACAACAACAACATATATGATAAAAGAAATCCTAGAAAAAGCAGGCAAAAAAGTAGGATTAATAGGAACAATAGCAACATATATAAATGGAAAGAAAATAAAAGACAGTGACAGAACAACACCAGAAAGCTTAGAATTACAACAACTATTCAGTCAAATGGTAGAAGAAGGAGTAGAAGTTGTAGTAATGGAAGTATCTTCACAAAGCTTAAAATTACATAGAGTAGACGGATGCAAATTTGATATAGTATTATTCACAAACTTTTCAGAAGACCACATCAGTCCAAACGAACATCCAAACATGGAAGACTATTTCCAATCAAAACTAAAATTATTCCACATGTGTAAAACAGGAATAGTAAATGTAGATGACTTACATGGAGCAAAAATACCAAAGCTATTTCCAGAAAGCAATATAACAACATATGGAATAGACAACTTTGCAAATGTATTAGCAAAAGACATAACAATAACAAATGCATATGTAGACTTCAAAGTAAAAATAACAGACAGAAATGAAAGAGTAAAAACAGGAATACCAGGAAGATTTAGTGTATATAATTCATTAGCAGCAATATGTGTAGCACAAAAATTTGGAATATCACCAGAAATAATAAAAGAAGCATTATTAGAAGTAAGAGTACCAGGAAGATCAGAATTAGTAAACAACAAAGAAGAGCTAACAATAATGATAGACTATGCACACTCACCAGAAAGCTTACAAAATATATTACAAGCAGCAAAAAGTTACACAAGAGGAAGAGTAATCTCAGTATTTGGATGTGGAGGAGACAGAGACAGCGGAAAAAGACCAATAATGGGTGAAATATCTGGAAAAATAGCAGACTACACAATAATAACATCAGACAATCCAAGAACAGAAGAACCACAAAAAATAGTAAATCAAATAGAAGAAGGAATAAAAAAGACAAAAGGAAAATATGAAGTAATAGTAGACAGAACAGAAGCAATAGAAAAAGCAATAAAAATGGCAAACAAAAAAGACATAATAATATTAGCAGGAAAAGGACATGAGCCATATCAAGAAATAAATGGAGTAAAATATCCATTTGACGAAAGAATAATAGTAAACGAAATTATTGAAAAACTAGAAAAAAATAAAAAATAGTTACAATAATAGTACAAACATAAATAAATAATAAAAACATAGAATAAAATATACAAAGAAATCAAATACGAAAGGTTTTGATAAAAGTGAGTTTTGAAATAGAAGTATTGCTAGTGTCATTTGCAATATCAATCATATTAGGAATCATAACAATACCAATATTAAGAAAATTAAAAGTAGGTCAAATAGAAAGAGATGATGGTCCAGCATCACATCTAAAAAAACAAGGAACTCCTACAATGGGAGGAATAGTAATAATAATCACAATGATAATAGGAACAGTAGCAACATCAGTATATTTAGTTGCAACTGGAGAAGGAGAATTATCAGCAAAGCTAATACCAATTTTGTTGCTAACAATAGGATTTGGAGCAATAGGATTCATAGATGACTACAAAAAATTAGTACTAAAAAACACAGAAGGACTAAAACCAAGTTATAAAATGCTAGGATTACTAGTAATATCAGTAGCATATGTATTATATCTAATAGAAGGATTAAAACTAGGAACAGACACATATATACCAATATTAAAACAATATATAACATTGCCATTATATATATATGTACCAGCAGCAATATGTGTAATACTAGCAACAACAAATGCAATAAACTTAACAGATGGAATAGATGGATTATCATCTAGTGTATCAACAATAATAATAACATGTTTAACAGTAATAGGAATGTTAAGAGGAGTAACAGAAGTATCTGTATTTGGAAGTATAGTAATAGGTTCAGTTTTAGGATTTTTAATGTTTAACCTACACCCAGCAAAAGTATTTATGGGAGACACAGGTTCATTATTATTAGGAGGTGTTATATCAGGAATAGCACTATATTTAAAAATGCCATTAATATTGTTAGTAATAGCATTAGTACCAGTAATAGAAACATTATCTGTAATAATGCAAGTGTTATACTTTAAGAAAACAGGAAAAAGAATATTCAAGATGGCACCATTACACCACCATTTTGAATTATCAGGATGGAAAGAAAATAAAGTTGTAATAATATTTAGTATAACAACTTTAATTGTGTGTATGATTGGATTAAAAATAATATAAAAAAAGGAGGAATAAGGTTGAAAAATATTATAACTAAAATTTAATTTTTTCCAACCTTATAACTATTTTTAATAAGAAAAAATAAAACTATTTTCAAACTAAAGTCACACATAAGAAAGGAATGAGATAAAATTGGCAAAGAAAAAAACAGGAAAATTTTCAAGCTTTTTAAATAATCCAATTGATTTTACATTATTAATAACAATAATATTGCTAATAGGAATAGGGCTAGTAATGGTATTATCAGCAAGTTCACCATCAGCATTAGCAATAACAGGAGACAGCTACAAATACTTCAATAAACAACTACTATTTGCAGTATTAGGAGTAATTGCAATGATGGCAATTTCAAAAATAGATTATAGATTTTATCAAAAATTCTATAAACAAGCCTGGTGGATATCAGCAGCATTACTAGTAGCAGTAAAATTAATAGGAAAAACAGTAAATGGAGCACAAAGATGGATATATATAACAGAAACACTATCATTTCAACCATCAGAAATAGTAAAATTTTTGGTAATAATATTTTATGCAGGAATATTAGTAAAAAATAGAGACGATTTACCATATTTCTGGAAAGGACTAGTAAAACATATCTGTATGGTAGCGCCACTAATAGCTTTATTAATATTAGAGCCACACTTTAGTGCCTCAATAGTTATAGTAGGAATAGTATGTATAATGATGATAGTAGCAGGATGCAAATTCTCACAATTCATAGCAGTTGGAGGAGGAGTAGGAATTCCATCAATAATATTATTAATAGTAAAATCACCATATAGATTAAAAAGAGTAGTATCATTTTTAGACCCTTGGAAAGATGCAACAGATACAGGATGGCAAGTTATACAAAGCTTGTATGCAATAGGATCAGGAGGACTTTTTGGAGTAGGACTAGGAGATAGCAAACAAAAATATTTATACATACCAGAACCACACAATGACTTCATCTTTTCAATAATAGGAGAAGAATTAGGATTTGTAGGTTGCACAGTAATAATAATTTTATTTGCAATTTTTATTTGGAGAGGAATATTAATTGCAATGAAAGCACCAGACATGTTTGGAAGCTTAGTAGCTGTTGGAATTACAGCTTTAGTTGGTATACAAGTAATTATAAATATAGCAGTTGTTACATCTTCAATGCCAGCTACAGGAATGCCACTACCATTCTTTAGTTATGGAGGAACAGCATTATTCATCTTATTATGCCAGATGGGAGTATTACTGAATATTTCGCGTGCCAGTGCAAAGAATTGAGAAATAATTACAATTTTGGCTGCGTCAAATTTCATTTAAAACGCGGTTACATACACTACGTATGCGCCCTTGCCTTTTAAATAAAATTTTCCTTGCCAAAATTTAATTATTTCTCAATTAACATTGAGTAGTGTTTTTAGGGACGGAGCAAAAAAACACTAGTGTTTTTTGAGTCCGTCCCCAAAAACATCAGAAAGGAAGAAAAAAATGAGAGTAATAATAGCAGCTGCAGGAACAGCAGGACATATCAATCCAGGTTTAGCCATAGCAAACAAAATAAAAAAAGAAGAAAAAGATTCAAAAATCATATTTATAGGAACAACCAGAGGGCTAGAGAATGATTTAGTACCAAGAGCTGGCTATGAGCTAAAAACAATAGATGCATATGGATTAAGCAAAAAAATAACAATAGAAAACATAAAAAAAATGATAAAAACATTAAAAGGATTTAAAGAAGCAAAAAAAATAATACAAGAATTTAAACCAGATATAGTAATAGGAACAGGTGGATACATTTGTGGTGCAACAATATGGGAAGCAAACAAATTACAAATACCAACAATGTTACATGAAAGCAATGCATTCCCAGGAAAAGCAGTAAAAATGTTAGCCAAAAAAACAAACACAATAATGGTATCATTTGAGGATGCAATACCAAGAATAGAAAGCAAAAATAGAATAGTATTTACAGGAACACCAGTAAAAACTCAAAAAAGAGAATATACAAAAGAAGAAAAAAATGAAATAATAAAAAAAGCAGGATTAAAAAATGAAAAACCAATAGTATTGATATTTGGTGGAAGCCAAGGAGCACAAAAAATAAATGAAGCAATAATAGAAATAATAAAACAAAAACAAAACAAAGAATATCAAATAATGTGGGCAACAGGACCAAAACAATATGAAATAGTAAAAGAAAAATTAGAAGAAAACAAGATATCAATAAACAATATAGAAAATGCAAAAATTGTACCATACATATATAACATGGAAGAAATAATGAATATAGCAGATTTAATAGTAGCAAGAAGTGGAGCAATGACTATAACAGAAATAGCAAATTTAGGAAAACCATCAATATTAATACCATTGCCAAATGTAAGCCATAATCATCAATTATATAATGCACAAGTATTAGAAAAAATAGAAGCAGCAAAAATTATATTAGATAATGAACTAAAAGGAGTAAATTTGCAAAAAACAATAATGCAAATTTTACAGGGAAACAAAGCAAAAAAAATGGGAGAAAATGCACTAAAAGCAGCAACAAAAGATGCAGAAGATAGAATATATAAAGAAATTACACAATTAGTAAATACAAAAAATACAAAATGATAAGAAAATATAAATCTTAATTATTAGCAAGAAAGGAAACAGAGAAAAATGTTGAAGAACACTCAATCCAAAATAATATCAATAATATGCATCACACAAATTATATTAATAACATTAGCAGGAGTAGCAAGTTACAAAGCCACAAATAAAGCCAGTGTTTTAATATTTATAGCAGTGGGAATATTAGCAACAATAATAATAGAAATGTATATATACAAATATATATCAAAATATGTAATGTACCCAGTAAACAAGCTAATAGAAAGTGCAGAAGAAATAAAAGGAGAAGAAAAAGGAAACAAGAAAGAAAAGAAAAATACTAAAAAAACAAATGAAAACTTAGAAAATGTAATAGATGCAATGACAATAGAATTAAAGGACAAGCTAAGTGAAGTATCAACACAAAAAAATCAAATAGAAACAATTTTATTACATATGACAGACGGAATCATAGCATTTAATAGAGCAGGAGAGATAATATTAATAAACCCAGCCGCAAAAAAACTATTAAGTATAGGACCAGAAGACAACACATTTGAAGATATTTTTGCAAAATTCAAATTAGATATAAACATGGAAAAAATAATATATTTAGAAAACTGGACATCAACAGAACAAAGAATACAAGTAGAAGAAAGATATGTAAATGTATTTTTTGCACCATTCAAAGACGAAAAAGAACGTCCAGAAGGAGTAATAGCAGTAATACAAGATATAACAGAACATGTAAAATTAGACAATATGCAAAAAGAATTTGTAGCAGATGTATCACATGAGTTAAAAACACCAATAACATCAATAATGGGATATGCAGACACATTATTAGAAGGTGGATATGATGAAGAAACAAAAATAAAATTTTTAAATGTAATAGCATCAGAATCAAGAAGAATGGCAAGACTAGTAACAGATTTATTAACATTATCAAGATATGACAGTAATAAAAAGAAAACAAAAAAAGAATTATTTGACTTAGGAGAACTTGTAAAAAAATCACAAGAAAAATTAGCAATAGAAATAAAGAAAAAAGAACATAATGTAAACTGTTTTGTAACAGCAGATGTTCCACCAGTTTATGCAGACAAAGATGATATAGAAAGAGTCATATTAAACATATTAACAAACAGTATAAAATATACCAAAGATGGTGGAGAAATCAAGATATATGTGGGATTTGTATATACTGATGCATATATAAAAATAATAGATAATGGAATGGGAATACCAGAAGAAGACCTAACAAGAATATTTGAAAGATTTTATCGTGTAGATAAAGCACGTACAAGAGAACTAGGAGGCTCTGGATTAGGACTATCAATAGCAAAAGAAATACTTGACAAAAATGGAGGAAGTATCGACATAAAAAGTGAAGTAGGAAAAGGAACAGAAGTAGTAATAAGAATTCCTACAAAACAAAGCTAAAACCTTGATAATTGCAAAAAAATAAGTTATAATATTTAATGAAATTAAGGTTGAAAAAGAATTATAAATGTATTCTTTTCCAACCTAGGTTTATGAGTGGGATAAAACAGACAAAATTTATCCTTTTAGAAAGGAATGGATAAAATGAATATAAAACCAGAAGTAAAAGAAGTATTAGAATGGGTATATTGTATAATAATAGCAATAGTATTAGCATTACTATTTCGCTATTATGTAGGAACACCAACAATAGTAAAACAAGAATCAATGAAACCAACATTAATACAAAATCAAAGATTATGGCTAAACAGATGGGGAAGAACAACCAAAACATTACCAGAAAAAGGAGACATAATAACATTTGAAGCACCAAGTAAATTATATTCAGGTAATGATTTAGAAGGAAAAGAGCCAATAGCAACATATACAAATGAACCAACAAATCCAATAAAGAAATTTTTATATTATGTAGTAGAAATGGGAAAAGACAGTTATATAAAAAGAGTAATAGCATTACCAGGAGACCATGTACAAATAAAAGACGGAAACGTATATGTAAATGAAGAAAAACTAAACGAAGAATATTTAGCAGCAGGAGTTACAACATCAGCAAAAGTAGAAGGATTAGATGACTTTACAGTACCAGAAAATTGTGTATTTGCAATGGGAGACAACAGAGGACACAGCACAGACTGTAGAGAATTTGGATGTATACCATTAGAAAAAATAGAAAGTAAAGTAGCAATTAGAATTTGGCCATTAAATTTATGGGGCAAAGTAAAATAAATAATAAATTTGTTCCTTTAGAATTTAACAATTAAACTTATTGGAATAAGTAAAATAATAAAAAGCTACTTTAAAATAAAATTATAAATTGAGTAATTTATAAACAGGAGAAATAGGATGTTTGATAAAATTATAGGAAATGAAGAAATACAAGAATTATTAAAACAAACAATAAAAAGCAAAAGAGCATCACACAGTTACATATTTTTAGGAACAGAAGGAATAGGAAAAAAGCAAATAGCAAAAGAATTTGCAAAATCACTATTATGTCTAGAAGAAAACAAATACTGTGGAAAATGCAAATCTTGTATTGAATTTGATAATAACAACAATCCAGATTTTATATTAATAGAACCAGAAGAAAGCAGCATAAAAATAGACCAAATAAGAGAAATACAAAGAAAAGTAGTAGAAAAACCAATAATATCAAGACAAAAAGTATATATAATAGATGATAGTGACAAAATGACTCCAGAAGCACAAAATGGATTACTAAAAACATTAGAAGAACCACCAGAATATATAACAATAATACTAATAGGCTCAAATGAAAACTCATTTTTAAGCACAATAAAATCAAGATGTACAATATTAAGGTTTAAAGATATAAAACAAGAAAAAATAGAAAAATATTTAGAAGAACAAGGCATATATTTTAATGACAAAAGAATCCTAAAAGCATGTAGTGGAAGCATAGGAAAGGCATTACAATTAAAAGACAAACAAGAAGAATATGAAAATATACAAGACTTTATACAAAACATAAAACAAAAAGACATAATAGAAATTTTTCAAAAAGCAGAATTCATATATAACTCAAAAGACGAAATACAAAACATTTTACAATATATAAATATCTTATTATTAGAATTAGCAAAAGAAAATTACAAATACGCAGAATGTGTAGAGATAGTGGAAAATACCAAAAAAAGATTGCAATCATATTCAAATTATGATATGACAATAGACAATATGCTAATGCAAATAAAAGAAAAAGTAAAGAAATAAAAAACATTAATAGTAACGCATAGTATAAAAAAGTATAAAATACTTTTGAGAAAGGAAAGGGAAAAATTGAAAAATATAATAGGAGTAAGATTTAAAAAGTTAGGAAAAATATATTTTTTCAATCCTAAATATTTACATGTAAGAAAAGGAGACAAAGTAATAGTAGAAACATCACAAGGAGAAGAAATAGGAGAAGTCGTAATTCCAAACAGATATGTAAATGATGAAAAAATATTAGAGCCGTTAAAAAAAGTAATAAGAATAGCTTCATATAAAGACTGTAAAAGATATGATGAATGTAAAAAAACAGAAAAAGAAGCATTTACAATATGTCAGAAAAAAATAAAAGAACACAAACTAAAAATGTGTTTAACAGATGTAGAATGCAAATTTGATGGAAGCAAAATGCTATTTTACTTCACCGCAGATGGAAGAATAGACTTTAGAGATTTAGTAAAAGACCTAGCAGCAATATATAAAACGAGAATAGAATTAAGACAAATAGGAGTAAGAGATGAAGTAAAAAGAATTGGCGGAAACGGAGTTTGCGGACGAGAATTATGTTGTTGCTCATTTTTAAGTGATTTTGAAGCAGTATCAATAAAAATGGCAAAAGAACAAAACCTATCATTAAATCCAGCAAAAATTTCAGGAAATTGTGGAAGATTAATGTGCTGTTTAAAGTATGAGGACGAAGTTTATCAAGACAAACTAAAAAGATTACCTAATATGGGGGCTATTGTAAAAACAGAAGATGGAACAGGAGAAGTTGAAGGAATAGAAACATTAAAAGAAAGAGTAAAAGTTAAATTAAAAAATGAAGATGTTTATACATATAAAAGATATGACATAAAAGATATTAAAGTTATAAAAGATACTATGAGAGAAAAAATAGATGAAGAAGAAAAACAACATAAAAAAGAGCTAGAAGAACTTGAAAAATTAGAAGAATTAGACATTAAGGGAGGTGAATAAAATGGCTTTTAAAATTACAGACAAATGTATTTCTTGTGGCGCTTGTGCAGCAGCATGTCCTGTTCAATGCATTACTCAAGGAGAAGAAAGATTTGAAATTGATCCAAATGCTTGCATTTCATGTGGTACTTGCGCAGAAGTTTGCCCAGTTGAAGCACCAATCAGCGAAGATGAAAATTAAGTATAAAAAGAGTTTGCAGAACAAAAAGCAAGCTCTTTTATTTCATTTCCCAAATATAAACATATAATATAATAAATGAGGAGGAAAATGAAATGAAAGAATATTATAATCAAGCAGACAGCAGATGGGCAAACCACCCATACACAAGTCCAACACACCCACAAGCAAACCTAAAAACGAGTGGATGTGGACCAACATCAGCAGCAATGATAGTAACAAATATGGTAAAAAAAATACTACCAAATGAAATGGCAGATATACTAAAAAACAATGGATACAGAGCAAATGAAGGAACAAGTCTAGAAGCATTTAATTGGTTAGGAAAAAATTACAACTTAGAAGTAAAAAGAACAAACAATATAAATGAAGCAATAGAAAGTATAAGAAATGGAGGAATGGCAGTAGCAAGTTTAGCACCAGGAGGATTATTCTCAACAAATGGGCATATTGTAGTATTTGCAGAAATGAAAGATTCAAACAGAATAATAATATATGACCCATATTTATATAACGGAAAATTCAATCAATTAGGAAGACAAGGAAAAGTAGAAGTAAACGGAAATGAAGTATATTGTAGTATAGAAAACTTCCAAAAATATGCCAAATGTCAAGCATATTTCTATTACAAAAAGCCAGCAGAAATAAAGATATCAGATTTACAATATAAAGTACACTTACAAGATATAGGATGGACAGAATGGAAAAATGCAGGAGAAACAATAGGAACAACAGGCGAAAGTAGAAGGGTAGAAGCAATAATTTTAAAAGGAATTAATGGCTTAGATGTATCATATAGAGTTCACATGCAGGATAAAGGTTGGTCAGATTGGGTGAAAAATGGAGAAACAGCAGGAACAACTGGAGAAAGCAGAAGAATAGAAGCAATAGAAATAAAAAGCAACAAAAATTTAATAGCACAAGAGCATATACAAGATGTTGGATGGATGCCAATTTCTAAAGGAAAAGAAATACGAATAGGAACAGAAGGAAAGTCCTTAAGACTAGAAGCATTTAAAATAGAGATAGAATAAAAAATAGACACTAATAATAGAACTTAGCATTTACTAGAATATAAGAAAAAAAGAGTTTAAGAAAATATCTTAAATTCTTTTTTTAACATATAAATTAATCGTTATTACTTATTTTTTCTTTTAATCTTATTGGAACTAAGAAAAAAGCACCAACAATAATAGGAATATAAAAAGTATATAATCTCCAAAATAATATAGCCATATTAATAGTTCCAGGAAGGAATATAGAATTAAACAAAAGTAAAAAGCCACCTTCAGCCCCTAAGCCAGCGCCAGGAGTAGGAATAACAGCCATAACCAAAACTAAAAAAGCCTGGAGAGGAATAATCTGCCAAAAACCAATTCCAAAATTGCCAAAAGCACGATAAACCATATAAGTAATAGAAAAATTAGCAAAATTTTGCAAAGTAGAGGCAATAAACATCTTAAAAATCATAGCCTTTTCAGAGCGAATAATTTTAAACTGGTCTCTAAAATTATCAATACTGTGAGAAAGCTTTTCAATAACATCATCAGGATGTTTCAAAATTTTAATCTTTCCCAAAAAACGAATAATTGGATTAACAATAGTAGTAATAGCCTTTTTATTAAATCCAGCCAATATAACAGCAGAAATACCAATTAAATTCATAGAAAAACCAACAATAGCAAGCCATAAAAAATTCTGCAAAGACTTAGAAAAAAAGTCAAACTCAAAAATAACAACTATAAAAGTAAACAACAATAACGAAGATTGAGCAACAACAAACTTTATAGCCATAGCAGACAAAGAATCACTAACACGTTTTCCAGTCTTATTAAGTTCATATGCTTGCATAGGTTGACCACCAGTAGAAAAAGGGGTAAGATTATTAAATAATTGACCAATCATATTTACTTTAAAAGAATTAGAAAACTGCTGATTAGGATACATCCTTTTTATAGGCAAATGTAGGGTATAAGCTTCTGATAGCCATTGTACTAACAAACATACAAAACCAGCAATAACCCAAGAATAATTAACATGTGTTAAAACATTAACAATATTATCAATTCCATCAACTGAAATCATATATATTAGTAAACCAATAAAAATCAAAGCAATAAGAACAAAATTAAAAGCCATCTTTTTCTTATTTTTAGTATTTTTATAAACCTTAGAATTTTCAATATTAATATTAGACTCATTAATATCTGAACTTTCTTTAAGCTCATTATTTTTTTCTTCCAAAAAGACACCCCCTAAAGCAAACTAATTAAAATACATTATATAAAATTGTACGAAAATGTGAATTACAAAATTTTATACAATCAAAATATTTAATATAATAAAATCCGTGTAATGAAATTTGAATAAAATATAAACATTACACGGAACTATATACACTATATAATATTATTGATTATTTGTCAAATTTTCCAAATCCAAAAGTTCTTGCCATCTAGCATCAACTTCTTTTTGGAATTCCTCAATCATCCATTCATTACCAGGTTTAAACATATGTTTAAAACGTTTTTGAGGTCTCAAAAATTCTTCTATAGGAAGTTTTTTAGCAGGTTTATAAGTAATATGATAAACGCCATTAACAACTTCATATAAAGGCCAATAACAAGTATCAATAGCTAATTTATTAATAGCCATTAAATCATCTGTAGCATAACCCCAACCCCTAGGACAAGGAGACAAAACATTCAAAAATGTTGGACCTTCTGTATAAATAGCTTTTTCTGATTTTTCATATAAATCTTTAAAATTCAAAAAAGCAGCAGTTTGAGCAACATATGGTAAATGATGACCAACCATAATTTTTGCTAAATCTTTTCTAGCTTGCATCTTACCAGGTATAACAGAACCAGCAGGTGATGTAGTAGTATCAGCAAACTTTGGAGTAGCAGAAGAACGTTGAATACCAGTATTCATATAAGCACCATTATCATAACAAACATAAGTCATATCATGACCTCTTTCCATAGCACCTGATAAAGATTGCAAACCTATATCATATGTACCACCATCTCCACCAAAAGCAATAAACTTAGTATGTTTATCATCTGGTAATTTACCTTGTCTTTTTAAAGATTTGTAAGCAGCTTCTACACCAGAAAGTGTAGCACTAGCTGATTCAAACGCAGTATGAATAAAAGAATCTGTCCAAGCAGTATAAGGATAAATAAAAGTAGAAACTTCCATACAACCTGTAGCATTAGAAACAACAGCATGATCTTCTTCTTTTAAAGCTCTCATAACCATTCTAGCAACAACAGGAGCTCCACAACCTGCACACATTCTATGACCTTCTGTAAATCTTGAAGGTTTATTTGCAACAACATCTTTTACATTATAAGCCATCTAATTTTCCTCCTTTCTTAAACCTAAATAACGATAAGGATTTTCAACTTTACCATTTTTAGCAATTTCAATTAAATCAGTATAAACAGAGTTAATTTCTTTAGTAGTAGTATCTCTACCACCAATACCATAAACATAATTAACTAAAGGAACATGTTTATCTGCAACATACATACTAGATGTAACATCTTCAAATAAAGCACCACCAATAGCATTTAAAGAATCAGCTTTATCTAAAACAGCAACAGCTTTACAATTAGCTAAGGCTTTAGCAACTTCTTCTCCAGGGAAAGGTCTATACACTCTAATTTTTAATAAACCAGCTTTAACACCTTTTTCTCTTAACTCATCAACAACAGCTTTTGTAGTTCCAGCAGTTGAATTCATACAAACAATAGCAATATCACTATCATCTAATTTATATTCCTCAAAAAGACCATAATGTCTACCAGTCCATTTTTCAAAATCTTTACTAACTTCTAAAATAACATCTTTAGCAGCTTTCATAGCATAACCTTGTTGAGCTTTATGTTCAAATAAATATGCTTGTAAATCAAGAGGACCAATTGCTATAGGTTCTTTATCATTTAATAAATAATGTTCAGGATGATATTCACCAACAAATTTTTTAACTTCACTATCTTCTTCTAATTCAATATTTTCTATAGAATGAGAAGTAATAAAACCATCTTGACAAACCATTAAAGGTAATCTAACATTTTCATTTTCAGCAATTCTATGAGCCATCAATAAATTGTCATAAGCCTCTTGGTTGTTTTCAGAAAATAACATAATCCAACCAGAATCTCTAACACCCATAGCATCAGAATGATCACAGTGTATATTTAAAGGTCCTGAAACAGCACGGTTTACCAAAGATAAAACTATAGGAAGTCTTAAACTTGAAGCTATGTAAACCATTTCCCACATTAAAGATAAACCATTAGCAGATGTTGCAGTCATAGCTCTTGAACCAGCAGCTTCTGCACCAATACAAGCACTCATAGCACTGTGTTCACTTTCTACAGCAACAAATTCAGTATCAACCATACCATTTGAAACAAATGTAGAAAAATATTGAGGAATTTCTGTAGATGGAGTAATAGGGAATGCAGCAACAACATCTGGATTTATTTGTTTCATAGCAGTTGCAGCAGATTCATTACCACTTAATCTTTCACGAATACTCATTTTATACACCTTCTTCCTTCATTGTAATAGCTCCAAAAGGACATACTTTTGCACATACTCCACAACCCTTACAATAATCAAAATTGAAATCTTTTCTTTTTAAAGTTTCTTTATCAACTGGAATAGAATCCTCTGGACAAACAGGGAAGCATAAACCACATTGTTTACATTTTTCTTCATCAAAAACAGGACGCATACTTCTCCAGTCACCAGTTTTAAATTCTCTGGCATTTCCAGATGTATAAATATCTCCACCAATTGTTAATTTTTCCATTGGTGTCTTATTATTAATATCAGTCATTTTTTTCACAATCCTTTCTTAAGACAAAAGCTAGTAAAAAATTAGTTACAATAAATTTTAAATAGTTAAACAATCCATATAAATATAATCATTTACAGCTTGCCAAATTTTCAATTTAATAACATATATCATTAAATTTTATGCACTTCATTAAGCGCCATTTCTATAGCTTTCATATTACCATCTATAACTTCAGGTTTTTTAGCAAATTTATGTTTAAAAGAACCTCTCATATCATTTATAAAATCTTGTTCATCCATTATTTTGCTAACTTTAACAATAGCAGCAAGCATAGGAGTATTTGGAAAATATCTACCCAAAGTTTCCATAGAAACTTTTCTTGCATCAATTGTATAAATATCACCATCAAAACCATTTAGTTTACTTTTTAAATATTCAGGTGATTTTGTTGTATTAATAACTATAGCACCAGTAGATTTTAAACCAGCAGTTACATCAACAGTTTCTAAAAGTGTATCATCAACAACAACTACATAATCTGGTTCATAAATATTGCTATGTATAGTTATAGGTTTATTACTTATTCTGTTATATGCTGTAATTGGGGCTCCCATTCTTTCTGGTCCATATTCAGGAAATCCTTGAATATATTTACCAGTATTAAATGCAGCATCTGCTAATAATAATGATGCTGTTTTGGCACCTTGACCTCCACGTCCATGCCATCTAATTTCTATCAAGTCTTGCATATTATCATTCCTTTCCAAAGTATAAATTTAATTTACTCATCTATAGCATTCTTATGCTTTGTTTGATAAAGTTAGTATATTCCTAAAAGCCTATTAGTGTCAAGTAAATTTTGAAAAATTGACCACTAGGAAGGGAAATTTTTATTTAAGTTTAAAACTTAATAAAAAAATCTGAAAGTCAAAAGAGGAGGAACTGAATATGAATTCAATAAGAAAAGAAACAAAGGAATCACACTGATTGTACAAGGATAACTATAAGTAGGAATATATTTAAACTTGACAATAAAATGAAAAAAGAAGATGGTAAAAAAGAAACCATCTCCTTTTTTCATTTTAGAACTAATCTTCTGAATCATCTTCATTTTCTTCAGATTTAGGAACAACAATATGTGCAGGTTTTTTATTGCATTTAGGTCTTTCATTTTTCAAATGTTCATAAACAGGTGAAATATCCAAATCCTTACCATCACCAGAAACAATAGTTAATTTTTTCTTATCATCACTCATAAGCAACCTCCAAATAAAATTTTATAAACAATCTTTTTATTTAAAAATATAATAACATAAAACACTCAAAAGGGCAATAGAAAGAGAAAAAATCATTTTACTAAAATATTGATTTTGGCTCGATCTTATGATAAAATGTATATATTGAAAAGCAAAAAACATAACGAAAGGAGATAGGCATGGAAAAAGAAGAAGCAAAAGCAATAATAGAAGCAATACTATTTGCAGCAGGAAAAGAAGTAAGTGAACAAGAACTATCAATGGCATTAGAAAAGCCAAAAGAAGAAATAGAAGAAATAATAAAAGAAATGCAAAACGAAGAAAAGCCAAGAGGAATAGAAATAATAAAAATGGAAGAAAACTACCAAATGGTAAGCAAAAAAGAATATTACGAATACATATATCCAATAATAGACAAAAGAGCAAAGCCAAACCTATCAAATGCAGCATTAGAAACACTAGCAATAATAGCATATAATCCAAGAATAACAAGAGCAGAAATAGAATCAATAAGAGGAGTAGAAGCAAGTGCATGTTTATATAAATTAAGAGAATATGAACTAATAGAAGAAGCAGGAAAAGCAGATCTCCCCGGAAAACCGATGACATATAAAACAACACATAAATTCTTAAAAATGTTCGGATATACATCATTAAATGACTTACCAGACTTACCAAGATATAAGTTGGACGAAAATAAACAAATAGTTATAGATGAAATATTAGAAAATCAAGACGAAAACAATGAACAAAATAAAGAAGAACAAGAAGAAGTAAAAATGCAAGACGAAGAAAGGGTTGAAAACATAGAAAAATAGAGAGGAATGATTAAAAAATGAAATTATCACAAACAGGAATTGGAAACACAAAATTAAACAATATAGACGAAATGTATCCAGGACAAAGTATATTATTGCAAACAGGACAACTAGTACAATATGGAGCAGGGCTATTTGGATATAACACAATACCATTATTAGTAAGAAGAAAAATAGAAAAAATAATAGTAGACACATTAAATGAACATGGATGTATAGAAGTATTATTACCAACATTACAACCAGACACAATCTGGAAAAACTCAGGAAGATATGACCAATACGTAAATGAAGGAACAATGCTTATAACAGAATCAAACAAAGGAATATTCTGCTTAGCACCAACAGGAGAAGAAGCAATGGTAGAATTCGCAAAAGAAAAACTAAAATCTTATAAAAATCTACCAGCAACATATTATCAAATCGGAGAAAAATACAGAAACGAAATAAGAACAAGAGGATATCTATTAAGGGGAAAATCATTCCCAATGTTAGATGCATACAGCTTTGACCTAGATGCGCAAGGAATGCAAGAATCATACGAAAATGTAAGAAAAGCATTTCTAGAAATATTTGAAAAAATAGGACTAAAAGTAATACCAATAGTAGCAGACAATGGAGCAATGGGAGGAAAAAAATCAGAAGAATTCATGCTAATATCAGAACAAGGAGAAGACAAAATACTATATGATGAAAACACAAAAATAGGACTAAATACAGAAATATTAGAAAAAGAAAATTATCAAGAATATCTAAAAGAAGAATATGGAATAGAAGATATATCAAACTTCAAAGAAATAAGAACAATGGAATTAGGACATATATTCCAATTAGGAACAAGATATTCAGAAATGATGAATGGAAAATACATAGGAAAAGACGGAAAAGAATCACTATATTACATGGGATGTTATGGAATAGGAGTAAGCAGAACATTAGCAGCATTATATGAACACTGTCTAATAAATGATGAAAAATGGGGACCATGTGGATTTGTATTACCAGAATCAGTAGCACCATTTAAAGTACAAATAGTACCAAAAATGGAAAATACAGAAAAAGTAGAATTAGCAACAAAATTATATGAAACATTAAAAGAAAAAAATATAGGAGCAATTATAGATGACAGAGAAAACATCACAATAGGAGCAAAAATGAAAGATTGTAAAGTCTTAGGAACACCATATTTAGTTGTAATTGGAGACAAACAAGAAGGAGAAAATGTAGAACTAGAAAATATGAAAACAGGTGAAAAAGAAATTTTAACAATAGAACAATTATTAGAAAAGTTAAAATAATGAATGGAGGTAGCATATGAAATATTATGATAAATCAATGTATCAAACAGAACAACATGTAAGAATTATAGTTACTATTTTAATAGCATTTATTATTGGTTTTTTAATAGGCTATTGGTGTAGAGGAACAGAATTAGTCAATACAAAAACAGAAGACAAAAATCAAATTGTAAATGAAATTCAAGAGAATAGTATAAATAAATAGATTTTAATGAACAAAAGCGGACATTAATAACATTAGCACTTATTAGAACATTTTAAAGTCCGCGTCTTTGTTCGTGTGCGAAAATTTATGAAATAAATTTTCTGTGCATCATTATTTTATATTATAGGAAGTTCGGAGAACTTTCCTAGAATATAAAAAAATCCTTATAGAAAATTAGAAAGTTTTCTATAAGGATAAATTTTTATCTATTAAGAAAATATCATAAAACATTCTTAATAGATAAAAACAATATTATTGCATAAAAGTTTTACAAACTTTTTAAATGTACACTCTTGTTATAAAACACACTAAAATTCGCAATTTTTTGGCGTTCTAGGGAAAGGAATAACATCACGAATATTTTGCATACCAGTCAAATACATAATAGCCCTTTCAAAACCTAAACCAAAACCAGCGTGATTGCAACTACCATATTTTCTTAAATCCAAATACCAACCATATTCATCAAGAGGCATATTTAATTCTTTCATACGAGAAACAAGCTTATCATAATTTTCCTCTCTTTGACTACCACCAATAATTTCACCAATACCAGGAGCCAATAAATCAGCAGCAGCAACAGTTTTACCATCTGGATTTTGCTTCATATAAAAAGCCTTAATATCTTTAGGATAATCAGTAACAAAAACAGGTTTTTTAAACACTTTTTCACATAAATATCTTTCATGTTCTGTTTGTAAATCAATACCCCAAGAAACTTTAAATTCAAACTCATCATTAGCCTTTTCCAATTCTTTAATAGCATCAGTATAAGTAATTCTACCAAAATCAGAATTAATAACATTATGCAATCTATCTAATAAAGTCTTATCAATAAAACTATTAAAAAATTCCATTTCTTCAGGACATTTTTCTAAAACTGTAGAAAAAATAAATTTAATCATATCTTCAGCTAAATCCATATCATCTTTTAAATCAGCAAAACAAATTTCAGGTTCAACCATCCAAAATTCAGCAGCATGTTTAACAGTATTTGAATCTTCAGCACGGAAAGTAGGGCCAAATGTATAAACATTACGAAAAGCCATAGCATAAGTTTCAGCATTTAATTGACCACTAACTGTTAAATGAGCAGGCTTTCCAAAAAAGTCTTTAGAAAAATCAACAGAACCATCTTCATTTTTAGGAACATTGGCCAAATCAAAAGAGTTAACATTGAACATTTCTCCAGCACCTTCTGCATCACTTGAAGTTAAAAGTGGAGTATTTACATATACAAAACCACGCTCTTGGAAAAATTGATGAATAGCATATGCAAGTACACTTCTAACACGAAAAACAGCATTAAAAGTATTGCTTCTTGGACGAAGATGAGCAATAGTTCTCATATATTCAAATGAATGTCTCTTTTTTTGCAAAGGATATTGGTTATCACTTAAATTAAAAATATTTACAGTATTTGCATGAATTTCAAAAGGTTGTTTAGCATTTTCAGTAACAACTACAGTTCCAACAACTTTAATTGAAGAGCTAATAGTTAATTTTGAAACTTCAGCAAAGTTTGATAAATCACTATTAAAAACAACTTGTACATTCTTAAAAAAAGAACCATCATTGATTTCTATAAAACCAAAATTCTTAGAAGCTCTAACAGTTTTAACCCATGCTTCTACTGTTACTTCTTTATTTTCATAATCTTTAAAATTTTTATATAAATCTTTTAAAACAAGATTTTCCATATTAAAACATTCCTTTCTTGAGGTAAAATCCTCTCTACATTGTTAAGATTATACAGCATACATGTAAAAAAATCAATAGGGGGAAAAACAAAAAAGAACAAAAATTCGCAAAAATATTGAAAGATGATTAGAAATATGATATAAAAGATAATAAAGTTGTAATAAAATTTAGAAAAGAGGATTTTTAAAAATTTATTGCAAGTTAGAAACAAAAGAAAAAATTAATTATCATAGATTAAAAATAATTGAAAGGAGCATTAATATGGAAAGTAATTTAGTAAATAAAACAGAAAAAGATTTTGAGAAAATTAAACATACAGATGAAAATGGAGTAGAATTTTGGTATGCAAGAGAACTAATGATAGTATTAGAATATAAACAATGGAGGCGCTTCGAACAAGTGATTGAAAGAGCAAAAGAAGCTTGCAAAAATAGTAATATCAATATTGACGACCATTTTGCCAGCGTTGGCAAAATCGTAAAAGCAGGAGCTACCAGTAAAAATATAGGAGATATAAAACTAACCAGATATGCCTGCTATCTTATAGCACAAAATGGAGACAGTAGAAAAAAAGCAATAGCACTTGCTCAAACATATTTTGCAGTTCAAACTAGAAAACAAGAAATAACGAGACAAGAATATGAACAATTAAGCGAAGATGAAAAAAGACTTTACACAAGACAAAATGTAAAAAATAAAAATAAATATTTATTTAATACTGCAAAATTAGCTGGGGTTAAAAACTATGGAAAATTCAATAATTATGGATATAGAGGATTATATAAGGAGCACTACCAACAAGGACAATTATTGGTATGTGCTCCATTACTCTAAAATAGTACAAATTAAGCTGTTTTTATTTTTTTAATACTTTTCTGAAAAGCATTTTCTAGCTCATATTCATTTAGTGGAATATTTATAATTCCAATCCCTTTATAGTAAATGTCTATTTGCTGAGTTGGCTTACCATTTACCTTTTTTGATTGATATACATATATTTTATCAATCAATTCATTTATAATTTCTGGCGTAAGTTCTGAAATTTCAGTGTATTGTTTTATTTTACTAACAAAAGATGCTAAATCTAGTTCTTGTTGTTTAGTTGTATCGAGCTTATTAGCTAATTCTTTAACTTTACTTTTAAGTTCTTTTTGTTCTTTTTCATAATTTAATGATAGAATAGTAAATCTTTCATCCGTAATTTTGCCAGAAATATTATCTTCGTAAATATGTTGTATCAAGTTATCAATATCTTTTATTCGTTTTTCATATTGTGATAATAATTTTTTGTTTATGCTATCTATTTTTTTCTGTTCTCCAAGTGAAGTCTCAAGTTTTTGTTTTATGAATAAATCTTCATAAGAACGAATATAAGATAGGACTTGTTTAATATTTTCTAAAACTAATTCTTTTAAGATATGTTCCCTAATAGTATGACTTGTACATGATTTAGAAGAAGTATTTTTATATTTTGAGCATCTATAAAAATGTTTATTTTCTGTATAACTTCTCGAAGTGCAATAATATAATTTTGAGCCACAATCCTTACAAAATAAATGTCCTGAAAATATATTTATTTTACCAATCTTAGTAGGACGTTGTCTATTTTCTCGAATGCGTTGTACAGTATTCCAAGTTTCTTCATCAATGATAGGTTCATGTGTATTTTTAAAGATTTTCCATTGTTCTTTTGGAAAATAAATTTTACTTTTATCTTTAAAAGATTTAGTTGTACCTTTAAAATTTACTGTATCTCCAATATATTCTTGTCTGAACAAGATGTCATATATAGACCTATCCTGCCAACAATACTTGACTTCAGATATATGATAATTGCATAAGCCATGGATTGCTTTATATTCTTTTGGAGTTGGAACTTTTTCTTGTTTTAATATATTGCATATTTGATGAGTTCCATATCCTTGAATACATAAATCATATATTCTTCTTACTATTTCTGCAGCTGGTTCATCTATAATCCATTTATTTTTATCTAAAGGATCTTTTTTGTAACCATATGGCACATTAATAGTTAAAGGGATACCTGAATTACCTTTATTTTTAAATACTGCTCGAACCTTTTGACTTGTGTTTTTAGCAAGCATTTCATTAAACCAATCTTGTATAGGAAGAAAATCATTAAGTCCTTTATCAGTATCAATATTGTCCATGATAGCAATATATCTAATATTTAGTCTAACAAAATCTTCTTCTAATAATTGACCTACTATAAGTCTATTTCTACCAAGCCTTGAATGGTCTTTTACAATAATTGTTTCAATTTTACCTTGTTCTGCAAGTTCCATTAATTCCATAAAAGCAGGTCTTGTAAAACTCGTTCCAGAATAACCATCA